>NZ_LZML01000195.1:0-52911 GCF_001665695.1 Nocardia sp. 852002-51101_SCH5132738
CTGCCGGCGGTGATGATGATCGGCGGCGAATTCAACACTCCCGCCGACTGGTTGCGCAGCGGCCAGATCATGCCCGCCATCGACGCGTTCACCGCGGCCCACGCCGGCAGCGCCCCCGTCCTGGTCTTCGTCGACTCCTCGGGCAGCTTCAACAACGACACCGAATGCGTCGACGGGCCGCGCGGCGCCGCCGCCGACCACCTCACGAAAGATGTTGTGCCGTATGTGGACTCGCGTTTCGGCGTGCCGGCCGACCCGGCGAAGTGGGCGGTAATCGGCTGGTCGATGGGCGGTACCTGCGCCACCGACCTGACCGTGATGCATCCGGAGCTGTTCCGCACCTTCGTCGATATCGCGGGCGATCTCGGCCCCACGTCCGGCACCAAGGATCAGACGATCTCCCGCCTCTACGGCGGCGACGCGGCGGCCTACGACCGCTTCGACCCGCTGACGGTGATGGCGAAGCACGGCCCTTATACCGATGTCGCCGGATTGTTCGACGATCTGACGCCACCGCACCGCCCGGACCGCACCGGTAAGGACGCCGGCGGCCGGTTCCACCTGCCGCAGGTCGACGAGAGCCGCATCGGCGTCGGTGGCCAGGACGGCGTCATGGATACCGGCGAGGTCGGTGCCGCCGAGAAACTGTGTGGTCAGGGCCGCGCGGTCGGCATCGAGTGCACCATCCACACCACTCAGGGCGGGCATACCTGGCAGTTCGCGGCGGCCGCGTTCACCTCGTCGCTGCCGTGGGTGTCGGCGCGGCTCGGACTGCCCGTGCACACCTGATCACACGCCGCGGGTCGCCGCCGGTCCATCCGGCAGCGGCCCGCGGCGGTACGGATCAGGCGTCGAGTTCGGCGAGAACCTCGTCGGAGACATCGACGTTGGTGTACACGTTCTGCACGTCGTCGCTGTCCTCGAGCGCGTCGACGAGTTTGAACACCTTGCGGGCGCCGTCGGCGTCGACCGCCACCGACACCGAGGGCTGGAAGCCGGATTCGGCGGAGTCGTAATCGATTCCGGCCTCCTGCAGCGCCGTGCGCACGGCGATCAGGTCACTGGGGTCGCTGATGATCTCGAACGAATCACCGAGGTCGTTGACTTCCTCGGCGCCCGCGTCGAGCACCGCGGTCAGCACGTCGTCCTCGCTGAGCCCGTTCTTCTCCAGCGTGACGATGCCCTTGCGGTGGAACAGGTAGGCGACCGACCCGGGGTCGGCCATATTGCCACCGTTGCGAGTCATGGCCACGCGCACCTCACCGGCGGCGCGATTACGGTTGTCGGTGAGGCATTCGATCAGCACCGCAACACCATTGGGCCCGTAGCCCTCGTACATGATGGTCTGCCAGTCGGCGCCGCCGGCCTCTTCACCACCGCCGCGCTTGCGGGCGCGTTCGATGTTGTCGTTGGGAACCGACGACTTCTTCGCCTTCTGGATGGCGTCGTAGAGAGTCGGGTTTCCGCCAGGATCACCACCGCCGGTGCGCGCCGCGACCTCGATGTTCTTGATCAGTTTCGCGAACATCTTGCCGCGCTTGGCATCGATCACGGCCTTCTTGTGCTTGGTGGTGGCCCATTTGGAGTGGCCGCTCATTCCCTACTTCCTTCAGGTCGGTGTGCTCGAGGCCCGGGCAGATTCGCGATCTGCGTTCCGGCGATCGCTGTGCAGTCTACTGCCCGGTCCGCCATCGCCCGGCCGGGGTGCGCGGCGAACGGTCAGGTACCGGCGGCCACCGCGGCCCGGACCGAGTCGACGAACAGGCGATGCACGCGCAGATCGCCGGTCACCTCGGGATGGAACGAGGTCGCGATGACCGAGCCCTGCCGGACCGCCACGATCCGGCCCGCCGCCTCCTGCGGGTCGCCCACCGACGGGCCCTCGGCGACCACGGTCCCCGGCCGCGGCCGGTGCGGAACCCGGGCCAGGACCTCGACGCCGTCGCCGACTCGTTCCACCCAGGGCGCCCGGATGAACACCGCGCGGATGGGCTCGTCGAGTCCCGTGAAGTCGAGATCGGTTTCGAACGAATCGACCTGACGTCCGAAGGCGTTGCGCCGCACCGTCATATCGATGCCCGACAGCGACTGCGCGTCGGGACGGGTGTCGAGCACCTCCGACGCCAGCAGGATCATCCCGGCACACGAACCGAAGGCCGGCATGCCCGCGCGCAGCCGCGCCCGCAGCGGTTCCAGCAACCCGAAGACCTCGAGCAGTTTGCTGATCGCGGTGGATTCGCCGCCCGGCAGCACGAGCGCGTCGACGGACTCGAGTTCCGATTCCCGTCGCACACTCACCGGTTCGGCATCGCACGCGGCCAGCGCGTGGAAGTGCTCCCGCACGTCACCCTGCAGAGCCAGCACGCCAATGGTCGGTTTCACGGCACGAGCATACGAGTCGCGCGGCGCGGCCGACGCCCGCGGCCACCGCCGTTGTGGCGCCGCTCACCTACCGCCGCAGTTTGCGGATGAGCCCTTCCTGCACGACCTGGGCGACGAACTGTCCGCGCTGGTTGAAGATCCGCCCGCTGGTGAGCGCGCGGCCGTAGCCCGCGGACGGGGAATTCTGGTCGTAGAGCAGCCATTCGTCGGCGCGGAAGGGGCGCAGGAACCACATCGCGTGGTCGAGCGACGCGTCCTGGGTCGGTTCGTCGCGGTGGGTGACCTTCGACGAACCGAGCAGGGTCATATCGCTCATGTAGGCGAGGGTGCAGACGTGGAACAGCGGGTCGTCGGGCAGCGGGTGCCGGTAGCGGAACCAGACCTGCTGCTGGGAGGCCAGGCCGTCGCGCCGGACCACCTCTTCCTGTGGCACCAGCCGGATGTCCCAGTGCTCCCATTCGCGCATGAGCCACAGCCGCTCCGGGCTCATCGACGCGCGTTCGTCCGGAATGTCCTGCGGCAGCGGAACTTCCGGCATCCGGTCCTGATGTTCGGGACCCTCGTCGCCGACATGGAAGGACGCCGACATGGTGAAGATCGCCTCGCCGTCCTGGACGCCGGTGACGCGTCGGGTGCAGAACGAGCGCCCGTCGCGAATGCGTTCCACCAGATACACGGTCTGCTCGGCGGGATTGCCGGGGCGCAGGAAGTATCCGTGCAGCGAATGCACCTCGAAGCGCGGTTCCACGGTGCGTACGGCCGAGACCAGCGCCTGCCCGGCAACCTGACCGCCGAATGTGCGCGCCAGCTGGGACTTGGTGATCGCGCCGCGGAAGATGTCCCGCTCGAGCCGCTCGATCTCCAGTGCCTCTTCGATCGTCGCCATGTACCGTCCTTCCGCCACGTGCCCCGCTCAGGCTAAGCGATGGCGAACCCGCCCCGGCGCGCGACTCTCCGCCGTGACACCGCTCACGACGCCCGCTCCCCCTGCGATCCGATCAGTTCCCTCGCCTCCTCCGCGGACCGCGCGGCCGGCGCCGAGCCCCACATGTGCCGGCCGTTGGGCTCCTGCAGGAAGTACACCGAGACCGCACCCACCAGCCCCGCGATGATCAGGTAGTACGCCGGCCAGTTCAGATCGCCGGTCGCGCCCACGAGCGCGCCGACCACCACCGATGTGGTGCCGGCGAACAGCGAGACCGCCACGTTGAACGACACCGACAGCCCCGCGCCGCGGACCTTCGTCGGGAACAGCGACGGCAGGGTGGACGGCATGGTCGCGCTGAAGCAGATGAGGGTCAGGCCCATCATGAGCAGGCCCAGGAACACGGCGAAGGCGTTGTCGGTGCGCACCAGCAGGACCATCGGAAACGCCAGCACCAGCAACGCGACGATGCCGGCCCAGATGATCGGTTTGCGCCCGACCCGGTCCGAGATCAGGCCGATCACCGGGATGGTCAGCAGCGCGATGGTCATCACCGCGATCTGCAGCCACTGCGACGCCGAGGAGGACACGCCGCCGCCGGTGCTGTCGGGCACGGTCGAGGTGACGTAGGTCGGCATATAGGAGGTGAGCATGTAGTTGGTGACATTCCAGACGACCACCAGGCCCATGCAGACCAGCACGTACGGCCACAGCCGGGCCAGGATCTTCGCCTCCTCGCCGGTCTTGTTCGCCTTCTCCCGCTCCTCGGATTCCTTCTCCAGGGCGGCGAAGGCCGGGGTGTCGGCCAGCCGCATCCGCAGATAGACGCCGACCACACCCAGCGGCAGCGCGACGAAGAACGGCAGCCGCCAGCCCCACGACAGCAGCTGCTCGTCGGTGAGGGTGGCGTCGGCGAGCGTGACCACCAAGGCGCCCAGCAGATATCCGGTGAAGGTGCCGAATTCCAGCCAGCTGCCGAGGAATCCGCGCCGCCGGTCGGGTGCGTATTCGGCGATGAAGGTCATCGCGTTGCCGTATTCGCCACCGGTCGAGAAACCCTGCAGCAACCGCGCGCCCAGCAACAACATCGGCGCCCAGATCCCGATCGTGTCCTGATCCGGGATACAGCCGATGGCGAACGTGCCGGCCGCCATCAGGATCATCGTGGTGGCGAGCACCTTGTTGCGGCCGACGCGGTCGGCCAGCGGTCCGAAGAACATGCCGCCGAACGGGCGGACGAGGAACGCCACCGCGAACAGGCCGAAGGTGGCGATCGTGCCGGCGGTGTCCCCGAGATGGGAAAAGAACACGTCCTTGATGGTCGGCTCGAAATACGCGTAGACGCCGAAGTCGTACCACTCGGTGATGTTGCCGATACTCGCGGCACCGATCGCGCGCCGGATGATCGGCGGATCGGTGACGACGATGTCGTCGAGCGACCACCGCCTCGGACGTTCACGCGGGACCAGCACCGCCACGGACCACGACCTCCTCGAGTTCACGACAACCGTCGAACAGCGGCGCCGGTGGGGTCCGCGGAGGGTGTTCGATCGCCTCGCGGGTACCGCCGTGCCCGAAATCGACCCGCTCAGGCTATGTGATGGCAAACCCGGTCGCCGGGCGACTCTCCGGGATCCGCGCGGGGGCGGGCATGATAGGCGGATGCCCGCATACGAACCGATCGCCGTGGACGGGCTGGTCGAGCGGGTCGCCGCGGTCGCTCTCGCCCTGCCGGGGCCGGTCGTGGTGGCCGTCGACGGCGCCGACGGTGCGCACCCGCGACAACCGGCGGACCGGATCGTCGAGCGGATCCGCACGCGGGGGCGGCCGGCCGAGCGGGTGTGGTTGCACGACTTCGTGCGCCCGGCATCGCTGCGGCTGGAGTTCGGGCGCGACGAGATGACCTATCGCACAGCCTGGTTCGACTACGCCGCCCTGGATCGTGAAGTGCTGGAAGCGGTACGCGGGCGCGGGCGGTGGCTGCCCGCGCTGTGGGACGAAGTCGAGGATCGGTCCGCTCGGGCGCGCATGCAGCCCGCCGAACCGGGTCTCGTCCTGGTGGTCGCGGGGCCGATGTTGCTCGGCCGGGGTTTGGATTTCGATGTCACCGTGCGGCTGCAGATGTCGGAATCTGCGCTGCTGCGCCGAACCGACCCCGCGGACCGGTGGACCGTGCCCGCGCTGCTGCGCCACGATCGCGAGCACGACGACATGCCCACCTTCGACGTGCGCTGGGATCATCCGGACCGCCCGGCGGTGCGCACCGGTTCCTGATCGGCGTCGATCCCGAACCGAAGGCGCAGGGGCGCAGCGGGATTCGCGGCGATCAGCCCGCGAACCGCTCGCGGTCGGCGGCGGGCAGCCAGCAGCCGGCGGCGATGTCGCGGTTGTAGGTCGTGCGGAAATGCTCGATCAGGTGCGGTAGCCCCGGATGGGTGTTGGACGTCGACCACAGCAGCGCATGCGGATAGGCCGGTGTCGGGTCGACGATCGGCACCCGACGGATGTGCGGATGCCACGGATTGCGGAAGTGATCGCTGCTGACGGTGGCCAGGGTGTCGGAGTCCGCGATGCGTGCGAGCATGGCTTCGATACCGTCGGGCCCGGGGAACCGGGTGCGGTCGCGCGGTGTCGTATCGATGGTGACACCGCAGAATTCACTCAGCTCGCGATAGAAGTCGGCCCATTCCGATGCCACCCCGGCACCCGGAATCCACACCGTGTACGCGGCGAGCTCGGCGAGCGGCACCGCCGAGCGCACGGCCAGCGGATGGTCCCTGCCGACGAGCAGATGCGCCGGATCGACATAGGCGGGGACGGCCGCGATATCGGGCGGCAGCGGGCGGGGGCCGCCCGAGGGGCGCGCGAAGGCGGCGTCGGCGCGGCCGTGCACCACCATGTCCCGCGACGTGACGAAGACGTTCGAGATCACGATCTCGGTCTCGGCGCCGGGGTTGCGGTCGAGGTAGAACCGCATCTGCTCGGTCGCGCCCTGGCGCTCGCCCTGCACCGCGACACGCAGCGGACGCGGCATCTCACAGACCGCCGCCACCGCGGTTTCGGCCACCGCCAGCAGCGCTCGCGCATGCGGCAGCAGCCGCGCACCGGCGGCGGTCGGCACGATTCCGGCGGGGACGCGGTCGAACAGCGCCGTCCCGAGCTGGTCCTCCAGCTTCGCGATCCGCTTCGACACCGCCTGCTGACTGATGCCGAGAACCACGGCGGCGAGACTGAACTGCCGCTCCTCGGCCGCGGCGACGAACGCCCGCACCGCCGCCAGATCGAGGTCCCGGCCCACAGTCCCTGACCCAACCATCGGATGTGGACCCCTGTCTCGTCTCGTCGATCGGTGCGAAGGATCGCACAGTGCCCGAAAGACAGTAGCGGGAAGCTCATTCGCTCGGCAGGGACCGGCCGCACCGGTGCGAAGGGGCGATCAGGTTCGGCGGGCGGAGGCGGCGAGCCGATCGGCGAGGGCCCGGACGCGGTCGCGCAACTCCTCGGGCCGGTCGATGACGAACGGACGATCCAGCGCCGCCAGCACCGGCGGCAGCCACTCGAGGCGCTCGGCCCGCACGTCGACACGCCACCAGCGTTGCGGCGCCTCCTCGTCGTCGGCGGGGGCCACGGTCGCGACGGTCGCGGGCAGATGGGCGCGGATCTGCTCGGTGGTGCCGAAGATTCGCAGGCCGATGTCGTATCGGTAGTCGGCGGCGGCGAAGCCGGACACGAGATGCTGTGCGGCGTCGAAACCGGCGGGTGGGTCGAACGAGCCGGGCAGCGTTCGCACATCGGTGACGCGATCCAGGCGGAAGGTGCGGTCTTCACCGAGCCGGGGATCCGTGCCCGTCACGTACCACCGCCCGGCGTGAGCGACGAGGCCGTAGGCATGCAGGACGCGTTCGCTTCCGCGGCCGTGCCGATCGGTATAGCGGATGGTGACGGGCCGGCGGTGGCGTACCGCATCGGCGATCGCGAGCAGAACCGCGGCCTGCGCCGGGGCCGCTGCGTCCGGCTGCTCGGTGACGTCGAACGATTCCAGCAGTGTGTCCAATCGCCGGGTCAGGGACGCGGGCAGGACGCGACGAATCTTGGCGGCGGCCGTCTCGCTCGCGGTGACATCCGTTGGGGCCCAGCCGTTCCGGCGGCCGGCGAGCAGACCGAGTAGCACGGCCAGGGCCTCGTCGTCGCTGAACATGAGTGGCGGCAGCCGGTATCCGGCGGCGAGGCGATAGCCGCCGTAGCGGCCGCGCACGGACTCCACCGGAATGTCGAGGTCGATCAGATGGTCCACATAACGCCGGACGGTGCGTCCCTCGACGCCCAGCCGGTCGGCGAGCTCGGCCACCGTGCGGGTACCGCCGGACTGCAGGAGTTCCAGCAGGATCAGCACGCGGCCGGTGGGTCGAGCCATGCGGACAACTCTAGATCCGATACCGGACCGATTGTGTCCACTATTTCTCCTACGCTGCGGAAAACGCCTCTCAACAGCAAGGAAACAGTCATGGATTTCGTCTCCATCCGCATCATCACCGGCGACGTCGCGCGTCTGGTCGCGTTCTACGAGCGCGCGACCGGCGTCCGGGCGCAGTGGGCGACCGAGGATTTCGCCGAGCTCGAGACCGCCACCGCCACCCTCGCGATCGCGAGCACGCGCACGGTGGCCCTGTTCGCACCGGATTCCGCCGCTCCGGGCGCCAACCGCAGTGTGATCACCGAATTCCTCGTCGCCGATGTGGACCGCGTCCATCGCGAGCTGTCCGGTGCCGGCACCGAGATCGTCGCCGAACCCACGACGATGCCGTGGGGCAACCGGTCGTTGCTGGTCCGCGACCCGGACGGCAACCTGGTCAACTTCTTCACCCCGGTCACAGCCGCCGCGATCGCGAAGTTCGCGGCGCGGGATCGGATCGGGGCGATCGCGCAGGACAGGTGAGGCGCCGACCGCACACTCCGGGACGGTCTCCGGGTTGCGGCGCGATCACGCCTGTACGACGAAGCCGGGCCGTCCGTACCGGACGACCCGGCGAAAGCCGTTGTCTCGGAAAGTCTTCCGACCGAATTACCAGCCGCGCTCGGCGAGGCGGTGCGGCTCCGGAATCTCCTCGACGTTGATGCCGACCATGGCCTCACCGAGGCCGCGCGACACCTTCGCGAGCACATCGGGGTCGTCGTAGAAGGTGGTGGCCTTGACGATGGCGGCGGCACGCTCGGCCGGGTTGCCGGACTTGAAGATGCCGGAGCCGACGAAGACGCCCTCGGCGCCCAGCTGCATCATCATCGCGGCGTCGGCGGGGGTGGCGATACCACCGGCGGTGAACAGCACCACGGGCAGCTTGCCGGTCTCGGCGATCTCACGGACCAGCTCGTAGGGCGCCTGCAGTTCCTTGGCGGCCACGAACAGCTCGTCCTCGGGCAGCGACTGCAGGTGGCGGATCTCGGCCCGGATCTTGCGCATGTGGGTGGTCGCGTTGGATACGTCGCCGGTGCCGGCCTCACCCTTGGAGCGGATCATGGCCGCGCCCTCGGTGATGCGGCGCAGCGCCTCGCCCAGATTGGTGGCGCCACAGACGAACGGCACGGTGAACTGCCACTTGTCGATGTGGTTGGCGTAGTCGGCCGGTGTCAGCACCTCCGACTCGTCGATGTAGTCGACGCCGAGGCTCTGCAGGATCTGCGCCTCGACGAAGTGGCCGATGCGCGCCTTGGCCATGACCGGGATGGAGACGGCGTTGACGATGCCGTCGATCAGGTCCGGGTCGCTCATCCGCGCGACACCGCCCTGGGCGCGGATGTCGGCGGGAACCCGCTCGAGCGCCATCACAGCGACCGCGCCGGCATCCTCGGCGATCTTGGCCTGATCGGCGGTGACGACGTCCATGATCACCCCGCCCTTGAGCATCTCGGCCATGCCGCGCTTCACGCGGGCGGTGCCGGTCGTCGAGGTGGTGTCGGGCGTTGTCACGGGCAAACTCCTGATTATCGGGGATTCGTTCGAGGAGGCATCGCTGCGATGCGAACCTCCACGATTCTAGGCGCCCCGATCAGGCCACTAGATAGCCAGTCCGAGAGCACTGGACTGGTCCGCGGCCCCCGGCCGGAATCACACGCCCGGCAGGCGGCCGCTACGGCGTCGCTACGGGCGCGCCGAGAGCGGGTACCCGTGGCGCCGGACGACCGTAACCGCAGGCCGGCGCCACCTGTTCGTCAGATCGGGTCGACGACGAACAGCTGCGCCCAGTACGTCGCGGCCTGCTCGCCGATATACGGCAGCAGGAAGTCGTACAGCAGATAGGACATATGCATTCGGTACCTCACCTCCACACACCGGTTCGCCGGATTCGGTGTGCGGCAAACCGGTTTCGACCCTAACCGATGGTGACCTGTCACACAGCGGCAACGGCCGGGTATCGGCGAGATCGGCGGATTTCCGACGAAATGCGTTGACAGCCAACGTCTCCCACCGTCGAATCGTCAGGCTCGAATCGTCACGCGTCGGCCAGCAGTGGCTCGAACAGTCCGACGGCGACGACCCGGATCTGCTCCAGCGCCCGTTCGACCGGCCCGGTCGGCTGGAACAGATGACTGAGAGCAAGGCGCACAACGGTTTCGGCGACCGATCCCAGTTCCTCGTCGCCCACCGACGCCAGATCGTATTGCGCGCGAACCGTCGCGGTCACCGCGGCGATCGCCCGGCCGAGCACCGGTTCCGGTTCGGTCATCAGCGCCGGGAGCAGTGCGGTATCCGGCGCCGAGCGGCCCGACAGCACCGCCTTCAGCAGCATATTGTCCGCGCCGCTGCGCAGGGTGAACTCCACGGCCGCGATCAGGCCGGCGATCACATCGTCCGGGTGGGCCGCCAGCTTCTCGGCGATCCCGACCAGGAAGACGTCCACCTCGTTCGCGATCACCACATCGGCGAGGTCCTGTTTGGTGCCGATCTCCTTGTACAGCACCGGCCGGCTGACACCGACCTCCTTGGCGACCCGCGACATGTTCACCGCGCCCCAGCCCTCGGTACAGACCAGGCCACGAGCGGTCTCGATGACGCGCTCGCGCAGAAGTCGGCGCATATCGGACTGGAAGTTCGGCGCGGTAGCCACGTCCATGATCGTACACGGTCCACGAAACTGTTCGACTATTGACAATCTCTCCGCATCTGTATTCAATGAGAACACTTCTTCAGAAAGTGTAAATACGCCGAGGTGAACGGGCCGCGCTCCGGCCCCGACCTCGTCCACGCAGCCCGTATGCCGGGCGCACCGTTCCGGCGCGCAGTCCGCGTACCGTTCGTGAGGAGAACTCCGTGACCACATCCCGAATCGGCGATCCGGCCCGGACCGCGCCGCCGCAGTGGCGCGACCGCAAACGCCATCTCTGGCTGTTCGGCCTCGTCCCGCCGACCGCGGTCCTGCTCGCCACCGGCCTGGTGTGGCTGTTCAACCAGCTGGGCTGGCACCACGCGGCGCCGGTGTGGTGGTGGATCGGGCCGCTACTGGTGTACGTCCTGCTGCCGATCCTGGATCGCTTCTTCGGGCCCGACGGGCAGAATCCGCCCGACGAGGTGATGGAACAGCTCGAAAACGACCGCTACTACCGCTGGTGCGTCTACGCCTATATCCCGTTCCAGCTGCTCAGCCTGGTGTTCGCCTGCTATCTGTGGAGTGCGGCCGATCTGTCCTGGCTGGGTGTCGACGGCGGGCTGAGCCTGGTGTCGAAGATCGGCCTGGCCTTCAGCATCGGCACCATGGGCGGTGTCGGCATCAACACCGCGCACGAACTCGGCCACAAGAAGGACGAATTGGAGCGCTGGCTGTCGAAGATCACGCTGGCGCAGACGTTCTACGGCCACTTCTACATCGAGCACAACCGCGGCCACCACGTACGGGTGGCGACACCGGAGGATCCGGCCAGTTCCCGGTTCGGCGAATCGTTCTGGACCTTCCTGCCGCGCAGTGTGTGGGGCAGCCTGCGCTCGTCCTGGTCGCTCGAGAAGACGCGCCTGCAGCGGATGGGCAAGCGGCCGTGGACGATTCACAACGACGTGCTCAACGCCTGGCTGATGTCGGTGGTGCTGTGGGGCGCGCTGGCCGCGATCTTCGGCCCCGGAGTGCTGCCGTTCCTGGTGCTGCAGGCGGTGTACGGCTTCTCGCTGCTGGAGACGGTCAACTATCTCGAGCACTACGGCCTGCTGCGGCAGCGCACAGCGGCCGGACGCTACGAACGCTGCACGCCGGAGCACAGCTGGAACTCCGACCACATCGTCACCAATATCTTCCTCTACCACCTGCAGCGCCACAGCGACCATCACGCCAACCCCACCCGGCGCTATCAGACCTTGCGCAGTATGGACGGCGCGCCGAATCTGCCCAGCGGCTACGCCAGCATGATCACCGTCGCCTATTTCCCGCCGGTGTGGCGCCGCGTGATGGACAAGCGGGTGCTCGCGCACTACGGCGGTGACATCACCCGCGTCAACATCCAGCCCCGCAAGCGCGATCGGGTCTTCGCGAAGTACGGGGTCGCCTGATGTCCCGATTCCGTTGCCCCGTCTGCGATTACGTGTACGACGAAAGCGAGGGCGCACCTCGCGAGGGCTTTCCGCCCGGCACCGCGTGGTCGGCGATACCCGACGACTGGTGCTGCCCTGACTGCGGCGTGCGGGAGAAGGTCGATTTCGATCTCGCGAGCCACGATCCGACCCTCACGAAAGGCGCCTGATATGAGCGACTACAAGCTGTTCCGTTGCCTGCAATGCGGATTCGAATACGACGAGGCGCTCGGCTGGCCCGAAGACGGCATCGCGCCGGGCACCCGCTGGGACGACATTCCCGAGGACTGGTCCTGCCCCGACTGCGGTGCGGCCAAGGCGGATTTCGAGATGGTCGAGGTCAGTCGCGCATGACCGGACGCATCGTCGTCGTGGGTGCGGGGGTCGCGGGCGCCATCGCCGCCCGCACTCTGCGCACCGAGGGCTACACCGGTGAGATCGTGCTGCTCGGCGCGGAGGACCGGCTGCCCTACCGCCGCCCGATGGTCTCCAAGGAATTGCTCGCCGGTACCGCGAACGAACGCCGGCTCCTGCTCGAATCCGCGGAATCGTGGCGCGAACTCGGCATCGAGGTGCGCCCGGGGACCCCGGGCGCGGGCATCGACGTCGACCGCGACCGGCTACATCTGGGCACCGGCGAAACCCTCGGCTACGACGCCCTGGTGCTCGCCACGGGCGCGCGCGCCCGAGAACTGCCCGGTCCCGAATCGGGCGCCTACACGCTGCGCACCGCGGCGGATGTCGAGGCGTTGCGCGCGGCCGTGGTGACCGGTGGATCGCTGCTCGTGGTGGGCGGCGGCCTGGTCGGCTGCGAGGCCGCCGCGACGGCGCGTGGACTCGGGGCGGCGGTGACGATCGTGCACGCGGGTGACGCTCCGCTGGAGCGGGTGGCCCCGGCGGCGATCGGCGTGCACTGCCGAAACCTGCACGCCGGCAAGGGCGTCGACATTCACGACGCGGTCGTACTGGACCGGATCGACGGTGACGACGGCGATATCCGGGCCACCGCTGTCGACGGACGTCAGTGGACCGCTGCCGCGGTGCTCGTCGCGATCGGCGCGGAACCGGAGACCGAGGTGGCCCGTCAGGCCGGACTCGCCGTCGGGGACGGGATCCTCGTCGACGAGTCCTATACGACCTCGGCGCCGAATATCTTCGCCGCCGGTGACGCCGCCGCCGTCTACGATCCGGAATTCGGGGTCCACCGGCGCACCGAACAGTGGAACAGTGCACAGTCACAGGGGATCGCCGTGGCGAAATCCGTTCTCGGACAACCCCTCCCCGCGCAAGAGGTCACCTGGGGCTGGACCACGCAGTACGGCGTCACGATCCAATTCGCAGGGCGACCGCACACCGAGGACGACGTCGTGGTCCGCACCACCGACACCCCCGGGCAGTTCGTCGCACTGTCCCTGCGGGCGGGTCGACTGGTCGCCGCGGCGGCCGTGGGCCGTCCCGCCGACCTGCGCACCGCCCGAAGCCTCATCGCCGCCCGAACGACCCACGGTCCCGAAACCTGGTCCGACACAACCATTCCCCTCCAGGAACTGGCATCCGCCACGGAACTCTCGGGCCACCACTGACCGAGTGACCGCTTCGCAACCGTGCGATCGCGCCGCGCCGACACCGGCCTCCGGGCGTTCCGGCGCGTTGTCATCCACACCGAACGCGGCAGCACGTCCTCGTCGCCGACCGAAGCCCGCCGGTGACAGTTTCTCCGACCACGACGGGGATCGTCGACGAGAAGGGGCTTTCGAGCTACGGCATTACCGGCGCTGGGACGTCCTCGGTCGCCTACCTCGAAAGAGGCTGATACCTTGCCTCTTTCGCACAGTGGGGCCGGTGCGTGAGCCGGCTGGACGGATGAAGGAGACCGCCGGATGAACGCGGCCGCACACTGGCTCACCGGTCGAGGCACGCGCCGGATCTGGATCGCGGTGCTGATCGTGGCCGTGGTGGCGGGAGTCGCAGCGGTCGTATGGGTGAACCGATCACCGGAGCAGCCGCAGGCGGGTCCCGCGGCCGGTGGCCGGTTCCGGATTTCCGGCCGGCTCGACTCCGCCCCGGTGCCGCGATGGACGTTACGCGCTGCCGATCTGTCGCACGAGCCCGGCGCGGTCCTGCTGGCACTTCCGCACAGCCTGGACAACTACAACGGCTACGGTTCGCCGATGGACGCCGGGCCGATGATCGTCGCGGCCACCGCGGTACCCGGCGAGCCCGGGCCGGGCACCGCACCGAAAGCCGGACCGGTGCGGCTGTACGGCATCGACCCGGACACCGGCGCGGTGCGGTGGACGATCGACGCCGGCGAACTCCTCAGCTGTAACGAGCGCGTCTTCGACGGCCAGCTGACCTGCCGCGGCACCCACCGAGTGCTGATCGTCGACGCCGCCACCGGCGCGATAGCCACGGACCGCTCGACGGACTTCGAGGTGACGGACGTGGCGGTGCGCGACGGCGTGGTTTCCGTCGCCGGCCGCACCGCCGACCGGATGACCGCCGTCGTCACCCGGGGAACCGTTTCCGACATCGAGGCGAGCTGGCGCCGAACGTATCCGACCCCGGTTCCCGGAGACGCGGTCAGGCCGAGACTCGATGCGCCGGACTACTTCCGGGACGGTCACGACGGCAACGTTCGCGTCTACGATCTGCGCACCGGCGACCCGCTGTTCACCGGGCCCGTCGGCGCCGTATTCGACGGCGGGATCATCGCCACGCAGGTGATCGATCGCGGCTGGAGCGCGGGACGAGTCACACTTCTCGATCGCAACGGCCACTCGATCACCGAGGTCCGCAACCCCAGTTTCCTGCTCGAGTGGTATCCGACCGCGACCGCGTCGCCGCCGATCCTCACCGGCGAGAGTGCCTACGACCGAACGACAGGGCGAGTGCTGTGGACCAATCCACAGATCGGCCTCGACGAGCACACCGGTCGTCAGGGCGCGGTCGAAGGAGTAGTGGATCACACGGTGATCGTCCGATCGCTCGACGGGACGGCGCTGATCGGCCTCGATCTCGCCGACGGACACCAGGTGTGGCAGCAGCCGGCGCGGCTCGCGAACACGGTGCGCGACGGCCTCACCGACGGTTGGCACCTCGTTCTCGCGGACGGCGCCACCGTGCACGCGATCGACGCCGGCGACGGTTCGACCGCATGGTCGATGTCGCTGCCGCCCAGTGGTGATCCCAGATTGCGCTCGACGGTGGAAGCGATGGGCGGCCGGATGGTTGTCGTGCTCGCGGACGCGTTCACCGGATACGCCGCGGCATGAGGCGGCCCGAATAATCGCCGCGGCTCAGCGGATCGACCGGACCTCCGGCTCGATCTCGGAACCGGCGGCGGCGAGCGCCTCGGCCAGCAGGTTGTCCAGGTGGTACGGGTACACCGTTTCGCCGATCCGGTCGAGTTCGGCGATATCCGGCGGCAGGCACCAGCGGTAGGCGGTGACGCAGCGACGTTCCCAGACGCTCGGATCCGCGGGCTTCGGGTCGAACCAGCGCACCCGGGCGACGAAGAACAGTTCCTCGGAGCGGATCAGCTCCCCGTTGAACGGGAAGACCGCGACCCGCCGCCAGATCGGGCCGCGCAGCAGCGTGGAGTCCAGCGCCAGGCCCGTTTCCTCCCAGACCTCGCGCACCGCCGCGGTGCGCAGCGTCTCCCCCGGTTCGATGCCGCCGCCGACGGTGAACCAGAACGGCGAATCGGGAGTCTGGGGGTCGTGGCCGCGCATCAACAGCACGCGATCCTCGTCGTCGAGCAGCACCACCCGGGCCGAGGTGCGCACGGTGTCGACCTCGAGTCCGGTGGTCGCCGCCGGGGTGACGCGCTCCGCGATCTCGAAATACGTGGGCAGCGGCGCGGTACCGCCCAGGTGCAGCAACCGCACCGGGCGCCGGGTACGCAGCGCCAGCGTGTCGCGTACGGCGTCGTTGTGGAAGCGGCGCGCGATCAGTACCCGCGCCTCGGCGTCGGCGAGTTCGGCCACCAGCTGCGGACGCAACGAGGTGATGTCGACCGCGGAGAGTGCGGCCGCGAGCTGATTCTCCGCGGTTTCGCGATCGTTCCAGTCGGCGCGTTCGGCGCGGTCGGCCAATGCGATCAGCCGTTTGGACTGCTCCGCCGCCGTGGACTCCGACATCGGCCCGGCCATCGAGATCGCGACCGTGCGGGCCACCACCGCGCGTCGCGCCAAGGCGGACTCCAGGGCGTCGCGGGCCTGGTCAGAGCGCACGTGCAGCCGGTCGAGCCGGTTGGCGGTGGAGTAGGCCCACACTCCGATGGCGATGATCACCGCCGCGATCAGCGCGAGGACCAGGATGGTCGTCGCGGAGAAGGTGATCATCCAGCGGTCCTCACCCGGGCGTCGCCGACGGTGACCGTCTCGTACACCCGCAGAATCTGTTCGGCCACGACCGGCCAATCGTATTCGCCGACAACCTGGTCCGCGGTGCGCACCAGATCCTCGCGGCGGGCGCGGTCGGTGAGCAGCCCGTCGATCGCCTCGGCCAGCGCCGCGGAGTCACCTACCGGCACCAGCACACCCGCGGTCCCGTCGCGCAACACCCGGCGGAAGGCGTCCAATTCGCTGGCGACCACGGCGGTTCCGGCGGCCATCGCCTCCACCAGCACGATGCCGAAACTCTCCCCGCCCAGGTTCGGCGCGCAGTACACATCGGCACTGCGCATCGCCGACGCCTTCTCCGCATCCGAGACCTGACCGAGAAAGCGCAGATGTCCGGCGTGTTCGCCCGCCTCCCGGCGCAGGCGTTCCTCGTCCCCGCGGCCGACGATCAGAATTTCCACGTCCGGATGCCGGGCCACCAGTGTGGGCAGTGCGCCCAGCAGCACGGCCATCCCCTTGCGCGGCTCGTCGTAGCGACCGAGGAACAGCACCGTCCCGCCCGCGCGCGGATACCCTTGCAGCAGTGGCGCATTCGCGAACGCCGGCACGTCGACCCCGTTCGGGATCTCGACCGCGTCGCTGCCCAGCGCCTCCACCTGCCAGCGCCGCGCCAGCTCGGAGACCGCGATTCGCCCGCTGATCTTCTCGTGATACGGCCGCAGTACGCCCTGGAAGGTCGCCAGCACCAGCGACCTCGTGGTGGAGGTGTGGAAGGTGGCCACGATGGGTCCCTCGGCCACCTTCAGCGCCAGCATCGAGATGCTCGGGGCGTTGGGTTCGTGGACGTGCAGGACCTCGAAGTCGCTGTCGGCGATCCAGCGCCGCAGCCGGGTGTAGGCGGTCGGCCCGAACGACAGCCGCGCCACCGAACCGTTGTACGGAATCGCCACCGCCTTCCCGGCCGAGACGACGAATTCCGGCAGTTCGGTGTCGTCGGAGGCCGGGGCCAGCACACTCACCTTGTGGCCGCGCTCGATCAGCACCTGCGCCAGCTCCACGACATGTGACTGCACTCCGCCCGGCACGTCGAACGAGTACGGGCAGACCATGCCGATTCTCATGACACCGCGTCTCCGGCGGGCCGCTCACCGCCGCGCACGGCCTGCGCGGCCGCGATCCGCTCCAGGCGCTGGGGGGACAGGTCCCCCTCCCACAGCGGTTGCAACATATGCCAGTCGGCGGGGTGTTCGGCGATATTGGCCGCGAAGCGATTCGCCAGCTGCTGCGTGGCCGCCGCGATACCCTCCGAAACATCCAGCGGCGCTTCGGTTTTCAGCCCCCATCCCTCACGGCCCTGCTCATCCACCGTGAACCAGGCGTGCACCGGCATCAGCACGGCGCCGGTCTCGATGGCCAATTTCGCCGCGCCCGCCGGCATCCAGGTGCGTTCGCCGAAGAACTCCACCGGCACGCCCTTGCCGGTGAGATCGCGCTCGCCCATCAGGCAGACCACCTTGTTGTCGCGCAACCGTTGCGCGAGCTGCCGGAACGGCGGCTGCTCCCCGCCGGTCAGCGGGAACACCTCGAACCCCAGGCTCTCCCGGTAGGCCACGAAGCGCTCGAACAGCGATTCCGGTCGCAGCCGTTCGGTGACCGTGGCGAAGCTGCCGTAGTGCTGCACCAGCCACACCCCGGCCATATCCCAGTTTCCCGAATGCGGCAGCACGAAGATCACGCCGCGCCCCTGCGCCAGTGCCTCGTCGAGATGTTCCAAGCCCTCCGGAAACGGCATCAGCGGCGAATCCGCCAGTGCCGCATGGTCGAGGGTCGGCAGCCGGAACGCCTCGCGCCAGTACCGGGCATACGAGCGCATCGACGCGTGGATCAACTCGTCGGGTACCTCGAGCGGGTCGACACCCAGCACCCGGGCGAGATTGCGGCGCAACTGATTCGGTCCCCGGCCGCGATGAGCGGCACGGTTCGCACGCCGGGCCGCCCAATCACCACCGAAGTCGAACCAGCGACGCGCGGTGCGCTCCGGCAGCCCCCGCACCAGTCGCCACCCGGCCGCATAGGCCCCGTCGGTCAGCGCCGCCCTCATCTGCGTCACGCCCGTACCACCTTCATTTCGCCGAATCGGAGTCGGCCTTGGTCACCGGCGCGATCACGTCGCGGGCCCCGGCCGAATTCCGTACCTCCAGGACTCGTTGGAAGACGGTGACGATGCTCAGCACCGCCAGGATGTACATCGCGACATACACCGCATAGGTGAGCCACTCGACGTCGAAATAGCCACCGATGCCGGTGAGGCCGGCCCCGACCAGCACGATCACCAGACGGTCGGGACGTTCGATGATCCCGCCGTCGGCCGACAGCCCGCTCGCCTCCGCGCGCGCCTTGGCATAGGAGATCACCTGCGAGGTCACCAGGACCACCAGCGTCGCCACGAACAGATGCTTGCTGTGCTCGTGATACACCGACCACCACGCGAGTGCACCGAAGATGGCGCCGTCGGCGACGCGGTCGCAGGTGGCGTCGAGGACCGCACCGTATTTCGTGCCGCCGCCGCGGGCGCGGGCCATCGCCCCGTCGAGCATGTCGAACATGACGAAGAGCCAGATCACCATCGTTCCCCAGAACAGGTGATCGGTCGGGAACAGCGTCACCGCGGCGACGATCGAGGCGGTGGTGCCGATCAGCGTCATCGCGTCGGGCGTGAGCCCGGTGCTCACCAGCGCCCGTCCCAGCGGCGCGGTCGCCTTGGCGAACGTCTCCCGACCGAAGAAGCTCAGCACGCTACTCGACTTCCTTCGCCTCGTGCCACGCCCCGGCCAGCAGGGCCCGCGTCTCCCGCAGCAACTGCGGCATCACCTTCACCCCGCCGACGACGGTGATGAAATTGGCGTCCCCACCCCAGCGGGGAACGATGTGCTGGTGCAGGTGGTCGGCCAGCGAGCCACCGGCCACCCCGCCGAGATTCAGCCCGACGTTGAATCCCTCGGGCCGCGACACCTTCTTCATCACCCGGATCGCCCGCTGGGTGAACGCCATCAGTTCGGCGCTCTCCTCGGGGGTGAGATCCTCGAGGTCGGCCACCCGCCGGTAGGGCACCACCATCATGTGGCCGGGGTTGTACGGGTAGAGGTTGAGCACCGCGAACACCCATTCACCGCGCGCGATGACCAGCCCGTCCTCGTCCGACATCTTCGGGATCTCGGTGAACGGATGCTTCAGCCCGGCCGAGGTCTTCTCCTCGGCACCGGCGGGCGCGTCGGCCTCGGCCGGCGCGCTCCGGGTGTCGCGATCGGCCGCGACCGCGCCGGTGATGTAGGACATCCGGTAGGGGGTCCACAATCGCTGCAACCGGTCCGGGTCCCCCGCTCCCGTGTCGACGATCCGACCCGGATCCTGTTGCGTCACAGCCTCTTCCACCATGCCCTCACTCACGCCCCACCGGTCCGGACCTCGAATCCTTCCGCGCTCGGCGAGGCGTTGTCGCGCCGCGAGATCCAGTCGACGACGGTCGCCACCGCATCGGCGACCGGCACGCCGTTGACCAGCGTGCCGTCGCGGAATCGGAAGCTCACCGCACCAGCGTTCACATCGCGCTCGCCGGCCAGCAGCATGAACGGCACCTTCTGCGCGGTGTGGTTGAAGATCTTCTTCTGCATCCGGTCGTCGCTGCGGTCGACCTCGGCCCGCACACCGTGCGCGCGCAGTTCCTCCACCACGGAGTCGAGGTGTTCGGCGAACGCGTCGGCGACCGGGATGCCGACCACCTGCACGGGCGCCAGCCAAGCCGGGAAGGCGCCCGCGTAATGCTCGGTGAGCACGCCGAAGAATCGCTCGATGGACCCGAACAGGGCGCGGTGGATCATCACCGGACGCTGCTTGGTGCCGTCCGAGGCGGTGTATTCGAGGCCGAAGCGCTCGGGCAGGTTGAAATCGAGCTGAATGGTCGACATCTGCCAGGTACGGCCCAGCGCGTCCTTGGCCTGTACGGAGATCTTCGGGCCGTAGAACGCGGCGCCGCCCGGATCCGGAACCAGGTCCAGACCCGAATCGGTGGCGACCTTGCGCAGCGTGTCGGTGGCCTCCTCCCACAACTCGTCCGAGCCCACGAACTTCTGCGGATCCTTCGTCGACAATTCCAGGTAGAAATCGTCGAGACCGTAGTCACGCAGCAGGCTCAGCACGAACTGCAGGGTCGAGGTCAGCTCGGCGTGCATCTGCTCTTTGGTGCAGTAGATGTGCGCGTCGTCCTGGGTCATGCCGCGCACCCGGGTCAGCCCGTGGACGACACCGGACTTCTCGTAGCGATACACCGACCCGAATTCGAACAGCCGTAGCGGCAGCTCCCGATACGACCGGCCGCGCGAGCGGAAGATCAGATTGTGCATCGGGCAGTTCATCGGCTTGACGTAATAATCCTGGCCGGGCTTGCGCACGGTGCCGTCGTCGTTGTACTCGGCGTCGAGGTGCATCGCCGGGAACATGCCCTCGCGGTACCAGTCGAGGTGTCCGGAGACCTCGAACAGATGCCCCTTGGTGATATGCGGGGTGTTGACGAATTCGTAGCCCGCGGCGATGTGGCGGCGCCGGGAATAGTCCTCGAGTTCCTTGCGGATGATGCCGCCCTTGGGATGGAACACCGGCAGGCCCGAACCCAGTTCGTCCGGGAAGGAGAACAGATCCAGTTCCAGGCCGAGTTTGCGGTGATCGCGCTTCTCGGCCTCTTCCAGGATGCGCAGATGGTTCTCCAGCGCCTCCGGCGACTCCCATGCGGTGCCGTAGATGCGCTGCAGATCCTCGCGGTTCTGGTCACCACGCCAGTAGGCCGCCGAGGAGCGGGTCAGCTTGAACGCGGGAATGAACTTGGTGGTCGGGATGTGCGGGCCGCGGCACAGGTCGCCCCACACCTTCTCGCCGGTGCGCGGGTCGAGATTGTCGTAGATGGTCAGCTCGTTACCGCCGACCTCCATGATCTCCGGGTCGTCGATTCCCGACTTGTCGCCGATCAGCTCCAGTTTGAACGGCTCCTTGGCCAATTCCACCCGAGCCTCGTCGACCTCGACCACCCGGCGCGAAAACCGTTGGGCGCCTTTGACGATCTTCTTCATCCGGGATTCGAGCTTGGCCAGATCCTCCGGGGTGAACGGCCGCTCGACCTGGAAGTCGTAGTAGAAGCCGTCCTTGATCGGCGGGCCGATGCCGAGCTTGGCCTCGGGGAACTCCTGCTGCACCGCCTGGGCCAGCACGTGGGCGGCCGAATGGCGGATGACGCTGCGGCCGTCCTCGGAGCCGGCGGTCACTGCCTCGACCTCGACGTCGGTCTCCGGCACCCAGGACAGATCCTTGAGGTTGCCCTCGCCGTCACGCACGACGACGACGGTGTCGGGGCCCTTGGTGGGCAGGCCCGCTTCGCGCACCGCGGCGCCCGCCGTCGTCCCGGCCGGCACCCGGACGAGGGCGGCGAGGGTTGTGCGGGCTGAGGTGGTCACGGCTGCGCTCTCCTTGAATATGTCGGCATTCTCGGTCCAGGCCGGTCGACGAACAGAAAAGTCACCGGCGCGACCAATGCTATCGGGACAGTACCGGTCGCGCGCCGATGGACCGCCCGCGAACCGGCCGCGACCCGCTCATCCGCGCCGGGCCAGCTCGGTGAGCAGCCGCTCGCGCTCGGCGGCGGGCCTTTTCGGACAGCTGGTGCACATACCGCAGCCGGGCACCTCGTAGACCAGGCAGCAGGAGATCCGCCGCACGAACGTGCGCGATTCGACATCGGTGAATCGCGGCGCGGGCAACCGTTCGCCGACCTGGGCGGCCAGCCGCGCACCCGCCTCGGGGTCGCCCGCGTCGATGGCCCGGTTACCGATCGCATCGGCGACGATCGCCCACAGCGCCGCCGGACCGGCGCCGGTCACCCGTGCCACCACCGGGATGACGCGCCGCAGCGACTCCCCCAGCGCCGCGCCGACCGCTTCGGACTCGCTCACGGCGTCGGGCACGATCCGCTCGATGCCACCGTCGGGCCGGATCTCGCAGCGCAGCCCTTCCAGCGTGGGGTCGGGCGCCGGTGCGCCGCTCGCATACGCCTCGGTGATCGGATCGACCAGCGCCGAGGCGGCCATACACCACCACAGCGTGCCCGACACGCGGGAATTGCCTGTGCCCCAGGAGATTCCCATATCGGCGATCCGTTCCGACAGCCACGCGGGCTCGGTGAGTTTGATGCCGGCCACCTGGGCGGGCACCCCGGACTCCACCGACTGCGCAACCATTTCCCTCCGACTCCGATCCACGTCGATTCACCGAATGCACCACCTCCACCATGGCATGTCCGCCGCGCTCGGATCGAGGCGTCGGCCGCGGGTTTCGGGGTGCGCCGCTCAGCGTATCGGCGCGGGCGACGGCGACGCTCAGGCGCGCCGGACGGGTGCGCGAGTTCGGCTGTCGGGCTGCCGAACTCGCGCACCCCGCGCCCGGATCAGGCGTGGGTCCGATCCCGGGCGGGTATTCCGGGTCGCTCGGCATCGGTGATCTCGGCGATGCCGGTGGTGGTGACCTCGAGGACCCGTGCGGTTCCGATATCGAAGAACAGGCCCGAAAGCGCAACACCGCGCTCCTCGACGGCCCGGGCGACGACCGGATGCTCCCGCAGCGTCTCGAGCTGGACCGCGACGTTGACCATGCTCAGCTGGTCGGCCGGGCCGTATCCGGCGGCCGCCGCGGCCGCCGCCACCGGATGGCCGGCTCGGTAGCGCTGCAGGGCCGCGGCGCCGTGGGCCAGCCAATCGTCGATATCGGGGCCCGCGGACCGGTCGGACAGCAGAGCGTTCATCGCACCGCAGCCGGAATGTCCGCACACCACGACGTTGCGCACCGACAGGTTGTGCAGCGCGAAGCCGAGCGCGGCGTCCACCGACACGTCGGTGCCGCGCGCCGGGATCAGATTGCCGATATTGCGGACGGTGAACAGGTCACCCGGGCCGCTGTTGGTGATCACATTCGGCACGATCCGCGAGTCCGAGCAGGTGAGGAAGAAGGAATCCGGGTCCTGCCCGTCGCGCAGTTCGTCCAGATGCGGCCGCATCACGTGCGCGTGGCTGCGATGGTAGGCGGCGACACCGGCGGCGACCGGATTGCCACCCTCGGAACGCCACGGTCCCAGGACGTCGTCGAGCAGCCCGCGGGCCCGGGCGCGCCGCGGCGGGCGCTCTGCGGCATCGGCCATCCGCACCGTTCCGATCTCGACGAATTCCACGGTGCCGCCGGTACTTTCGTGCTGCTGCGCCCAGGAGTGGATGGCGTCGTAGGCGGCGTGGTCGAGGAAGTCGACCGTCAGCTCCACCAGGACGTCGGCGCCGGCGGGCACCTTGGCCAGCTGCCCGGTCAGCTTCGGCAGGGCCAGGAAGGTGCAGGTGCCGTCCACGCTCACCAGCCACCGGTCGGTTCCCTCGACCGGACCGGCCTCGACCGAGACGCGCACCACGCGCCACAACAGCAGGGCGAAGGCGACGACCAGTCCGATCAGCACACCCTCGAGCAGGTTCAAGAACACCACCGCAGCGATGGTCACCGCGTAGATCACCAGTTCACCGGTGCGGTGGGCGATCTTGATGTGGGCGAGCTTCACCAGCTGGATACCGATCATCACCAGCAGTCCGGCCAGGGCCGATTTCGGGATCTGCTCGACGACACCCACCAGGGCGATCGAGAACAGCAGCACCCAGACGCCGTGCAGCAGCGCCGAGGCCCGGCTGCGCGCACCGGCGGTCACATTGGTCGCACTGCGCACGATCACGCCGGTGACCGGCAGGCCGCCGATCATGCCCGAGGTCACGTTGGCCGCGCCCTGGGCCATGAGCTCACGGTCGAAGTTGGTCCGCGGGCCGGTGTGCATCTTGTCGACCGCGACCGCCGACAACAGGCTCTCCACGCTGGCGATCAGGGCCACGGTCAGCACCGCCAGTGCGACGCCGCTCCAGTCTCCGCTGGGCATGTTCGGCAGGCCGATGGCGTCGAACAGCGAACCGCTCATCGTGATGCGGGCGGGGTCTCCGGGCAGCACCAGCGACAGCGCGGTGGCGACCACGATCGCCACCAACGGTCCGGGCACCACCCGGATCTTGGCCGGCACGTAGCGCCAGCCGAGCATGATCGCGATGACCAGACCGCCGATCACGACGTCGATACCGCTGAGGTGCAGCAGCTGATTCGGTAATTCGGTGACGTTCTCCCACGCAGAGCTCTGCGACGATCCGCCGAGCAGGACATGAACCTGCTGCAAGGCGATCGTGATGCCGATGCCGGCGAGCATGGCGTGGACGACGACCGGTGCGATGGCGAGCGCGGCGCGCGCGATCCGGCTCAGGCCGAACACGATCTGCAGCAGGCCGGCGCCGACGGTGATGAAACAGGTTGTCTTCCAGCCGAATTGATTGATGGTCTCGGCCATGACCACGGTCAGTCCGGCGGCCGGGCCGCTGACCTGCAGGACGGAGCCCCCCAGAGTTCCCACCACGATGCCGCCGACGGCGGCGGCGATGAGTCCGGCCGCGACCGGAGCGCCGGTGGCGACCGCGATGCCGATCGAGAGCGGCAGAGCGACGAGAAAGACGACGACGGAAGCGGGCAGATCGTGTCGAAGGACAGAGTTCATCCGGTCCGACCAGCTGGGGCCCGGCGGGGCCGAGGGTCTGGACGTAGCGACGGTGTCGGTGGACATATTGCTCCTTCACCGGAGCCGCCGCAGCGGTCCGGTCGGTCGAACATGTTCTCCAGGCATCGAATTCAGCTGCGAGACTCCGTTGTCCAGCAGTGAGCCGGAAGCGAGGGCAACTCTAATAGTAAAGACTAAGCAAAGCCTTAGAAAAGGGTACTTAGCCTCGCACACGTTCCCGATTCGATGTGACGGCCCTCACGCCCTGGAGCTGTGACCTGCGCCGGCACCACTGTGCGCCCGCTCAGCGCGCGTTTTCCACCCGGGGAATTGCCAAAACTGGGAATGCTCCTTTCAGGAAACCGGCACCGGCACCGGGTGCCGGAGGTCGTCGATATCGGCGATACCGTCGGGCCTGATCGCGAGCACGCGGGCGGTGGCGATATCGAAGAACAGTCCCGACAGCACCACACCGCGGGCCTCGATCCCGCGACGCACGACGGGATGGGCGGACAATGTTTCGATCTGCACGGCCACGTTCACCATGCCCAGCTGGTCGACCTCGCCGTAGCCGGCGGCCGCGGCCGCCGCCGCGACCGGATGCCCAGCCCGGAAACGCTCGAGCGCCGGGCGTCCGTGCGCGAGCCAGTCGTCGAGACCCGAGCCGGTGCGCAGACCGTGGTGCAGCGCGTCCATGGCACCGCAGCCGGAATGCCCGCAGACGACGATCGAGCGCACGTCGAGTTTGTTCAGCGCGTAGACCAGCGCGGCCTCGACCGAGGTGTCGCGGCCGTCGGCGGGGATCAGATTGCCGATATTGCGCACGGTGAACAGGTCGCCCGGGCCGCTGTTGGTGATCACATTGGGCACGATGCGGGAATCGGCACAGGTAACGAACAGCGATTCCGGATCCTGGGTGTGTCGCAGTTCGTCCAGATGCGGCCGGATCATGTGCGCGTGGCCGCGGTGGTAGGCCGCGATACCGGCGGCGATCCGGTCGGAGCGGGTGGTGGGACGCCAGGGCGCGAGAACGTCGTCGAGCATGCGCCGGGCGTGCCCGCGCGCGGGCGGGCCCGCGGTGAGGTCGGCGATCCGGACGGCGCCGAGTTCGACGAATTGCACCGTGCCGCCCAGGCTTTCGTGCCGCTGCGCCCATTCGTGCAGGGCGTCGGATGCGGCGTGGTCGATGAAATCGACGGTCATCTCGACGGTGACCGGAACTCCTGCGGGGATCTGCGCCAGCTGGGCGGTGAGCCGCGGCAGAGCCAGGAAGGTGGCCGAACCGTCCACGGTCACCAGCCAGCGCCCGGTGTCCCCGACCGGCGCGGCCACGATCACCACCCGCACCACGCGCCACATGAGCAGCGCGAACGAGAGCACCAGCCCGATCAGCATGCCCAGCAGCAGATTCCCGAAGATCACGACGAGAACCGTTGCGGCATAGACGATCAGATCGCCGGCCCGGCGCGCGAGGCGGATGTGCGCGAGTTTCACCAGCCCGATGCCGATGACGATCAACAAACCGGCCAGGGCGGCCTTCGGAATCTGGCGCACCACCTCCACCAGCGCGACGGAGAACACCAGCACCCACACGCCGCTGAGCATGGTGGAGGCCTTGGTTCGCGCGCCGGCCTTGGCGTTGGTGATGCTGCGGACGATGACCGCGGCGATGGGCAGGCCGCCGAGCATGCCGGAGGTCATATTCGCCACGCCCTGACCGAGCAGTTCGCGGTCGAGGTCGGTGCGATACTCCGGCCGCAACCGGTCGACGGCCACCGCGGACAGCAGCGTCTCCACACTGGCGATCAGCGCGATGGTGAACGCGGTCAGCACGACGGCGCTCCAATTGCCGTGCGGCAGTTGCGGTAACGACATCGCGTCGAACAGCGAGCCGTGCAGGGTGATGCGCTCCACGCTGGTGGGGACCACCATCGCGAGCGCGGTCGCGGCGACCACCGCGGCCAGGGGCGCCGGGACCGCCCGCACTCGGCCGGGCAGATAGCGCCAGCCCAGCATGATCGCGATCACCACCCCACCGACCAGCGCGTCCCCGGCGTGCATCACGGTCAGCTGATGCGGCAGCTGCACGATGCTCGCCCACGACGAGCTCAGCATCTGCCCGCCCAGCAGCACATGCAACTGCTGCAGTGCGATCACCACGCCGATGCCGGCGAGCATGGCGTGCACCACCACCGGCGCGATGGCCAGCGCGGCGCGCGCGATGCGGCTCAGGCCGAACACCACCTGCAGCGCACCGGCGCACACGGTGATGAAACAGGTTGTTGCCCAGCCGAACTGGTGGATGGACTCGGCCACCACGACGGTGAGGCTGGCGGTGGGCCCGCTGACCTGCAGGACCGAACCACCACACAGCCCGGCGACCAGACCGCCGACGACGGCAGCGATCAGCCCCGCCGCGACCGGCGCGCCCATGGCGACGGCCACACCGATGGACAGGGGTAACGCGACGAGGAAAACCACCACGGAGGCGGGTAGATCGTGTCGTACTGCGACCGAGAAGCTCCGAGGTGACGTCCGTCGGACCGAGTCGGTGTCGGTGGACATATTTCTCCTTCGCCGAACCGGTGTCGGTTCGGTCCATCGGTGGAACATGTACTGGCATCGAGAGGGGGCGGGCGAAGCGAAGAACGCGAGATGTGTTGTGGCTGCGACGCATCCGGACATGCGAGCCCGGCAGCGGCACAACGCGCTTAATAGTAAAGACAACGCAAAGCAGTTGGAAAGGGTTTTCAGCACAAAAGTCGGTACCGGGACCTAATTGTGATCTATATCACAACTCAATCGGGGGCTCCACCCCATCGACACTCCCCCGAATCGGAGGAGAGCGTCGAAAATAGCTGGCGCAGAATCGCTTCGCGTCGCCCACGGGCGATACTACCGCAGCGGCATTCCTGGTCACTTGTACGATTCGCCTATCACCGAGGGCGATCGCGACCGCCGCGGCGCACTGCGGGACAGTGGGAAGGCAGGGTCGGTGTCGGGCGCCGGCCGGGACCGAGACGAGGAGGCAACAGTGCATATCGCTGTACTGGGCATGGGACGGATGGGCCGCGCCGTGGCCGGGCGCCTGCTCGACGGCGGGCATCGGGTGACGGTGTGGAATCGCACGGAAGGCAAAGCGGCCGAACTGATTTCGGCCGGAGCGACGGAGGCCGGCACTGTCGCGGCAGCCGTGTCGGGAGTCGACGCGGCCCTCACCGCGCTCGCCGACGACGCGGCGGTGACCTCGGTGGCCTTCGGCGAGCTGCAGACATCCCTCGATTCCGGGACCCCCTATATCGACTGTTCGACCGTCTCCCCCGCATTGGGCGCCGCCCTCGCCGACGCCTTCGGTGACCGGTTCCTCGCCCTTCCGATCGTGGGCGCGCCTGGCGCGGTCACAGCCGGGAAGGCGACGCTGCTGGCCGGTGGGCCCGCACCGCTGCGGGACCGGCTCGCACCTCTGCTCGGCACGCTCTCCGAGCGGGTGCGCCACTACGATTCGGCGGCCCATGCGCTGACCGCCAAGGTGACCACGAACTTCCTGCTGATCACCGGGGTGGCGGCGCTGGCGGAGGCGTTCGCCGTGGGGCGATCCGGCGGACTCGGCGACGCTGAGCTGCGCGAATTGCTCGCCGACGCGCCGGTCGTCGCGCCCGCCCTGGCGAATCGCTTCGATGCCGTGCTCACCGCATCCCCTGACGGATGGTGGACCACCGTCCTGGGCGCCAAGGACGCGGGACTCGCCTTCGACCTCGCCGCGGAGGCGGGCGCCCACCTGCCGTTGGCGGAAATCGTCCGCAAGCGTTACGAGGATGCGGCACGAACGAATCCCGGCGCCGATATCGCGGCCATCGCCGCGCTGTACCGGGACGGCGGCGACTCGGCGCAGGGGTGAGCGATCGCCTCGCCGACTCCCGGCGGGGCGACGCGAGGCTCGGCAACTCAGGGGCTGGGCCTCTCAGGGCTGCGCCGGTCAGGGCCGGGCCGGTCAGGGCTCGGCCCTCACCCGGGCCCTCAGGACTGGGCCGATCCGGACGCGGCAGCTCCGGACTCGGCGGCCCCGGGCTCGGCGAAGTGCACGACTTCCCACAGATGCCCGTCGGGGTCGGCGAAGTAGCCGGCGTAGATCCCCCACGGCCGCGTGCGCGCGGGCTGCACCACGGTGCCGCCCGACGCGCCGGCGAGTTCCAGAACTCGTTCCGCCTCGGCGTCACTGTCGACGAACCAGCCCAGACTCATCGCGGAACCGCGCATACGTTCCGGCGGGATACCCGCGTCCTTGGCCAGGTCGTCACGCCCGTAGAGCGCCAGCGTCACCCCGTTGCCGAGCGTGAACATGACCACCGCCCCACCGGGATTCTCCGCGTCCGGCCGGAATTCGGTTCCGATGATCCCCGGTGACTCCAGTCCGAGCGCTCGGTAGAACCGCAGCGACACCTCCAGATCGCGCACGCCCAGCGTGATCGCGTGGATCTGTGCTCGCACCCCGATACCTCCGTTCTCGTCGTTGTCCGCACGCAGTCAACCCCGAGGCGCCGGGGATGTCTTGAACGGATCGGACACGTCGCGCGCTCGGTCTCACTGCCGCACGCCCCGCGCAACTCCCGGCGCCGATGTCGCGGACCGGATCGCATAGCGCGGCGCGACCGCGAAATGCCGTCCAGCCGCATCGGAAACCGCTGGTCACGCCGGTGCGGTCCAGGCCGGCCGGCCGCGTAACCAGGTCTTTACCGCAAGCCCTTGTCGCGTAACGCGGATTCTCCGCACGCTACCGGCATGCACCACCGCTCCGAACAGCTCCACTCCGATCGGACCGCCCGCGACCGCCGGGCCTTCGACGATCAGATGCGCGAAATCCTGCCCGCCGCAGCGCAGCTGCCCGCCCGGCGGCTGCGGGATCTGCTGCGCGCCGATCTGCGGGCGGGCGCGTTCGGCACCGGGCGGTTGCCCGGCGAGCCGGAATTGATGGCGCGCCACCATCTCCCGCGTGATGTGGTCCGCGCCGCGCTGAGCATGCTGCGCGCCGACGGTCTGATCGAGCGACGCCGCGGCGTGGGGACGGTGGCGGTCGGTGAGCACTACGTCGTCTCCGGCGCGCTGCCGCCGGAGGGCCGGACGCTCGAGCAGCACCTGGCCCTGGGCCGGATCTCACCTCGCCTGCTGTATTGGGCCTGGATCCCGGCACCGCCGGTGATCGCCGCCCATCTGGCCGGCGTCGGGCCCGGAGACGACTGTCTGTGCGTCGAATACGTTCTGCTGCTCGACGATCGCCCGCTCGCGGTGTTCACCAATTACCTGCGCGCGCCGGAGGCGACGCGCATCGACCAGGCCGCATTCGGCGACGACTTCTACAGCCTGCTGCGCGGCGGCCGGGTGGATGTCGGGGGCAGCGACGTCGGCGTCCAAGCCGCGCGCGCCGACGATTGCACCGCGGCACTGCTGCACGTCCTGCCCGGTGAGCCGGTGCTGCTGGTGGAACAGACGATCCGCACCCGCGACGGAGTCGCCGTCGATTACGCCCTGGGCTCCTGCCGCGCCGAGATCCAGCTCGAACTCGGCGCCATCCCCCGCCTCGACATGACCGCCACCCTGCCCCGCTGATGTGAGGACGACCATGACACTCGCCGATCCACCCGTACTCTCCGGCCTGACCGAGGCCGCCGCCGCGCTGCGCTCCGGCGAGACCACCGCCACCCGGCTGGTCGAACAGGCCCTCGCCGCCGCCGACGCGCACGACGCGGCGCTCGGTGTCTACCTGTCGCGGTTCGACGAGCGTGCCGTCGCACAGGCCGCGCGCATCGACGAGAAGCTGGCCGCCGGCGTTCCGGTCGGGCCGCTGGCCGGAATCCCGATGGGAATCAAGGATATTCTCGCCCATTCCGCCGCACCGACCACCGCGCAGAGCCTGGTTCTCGATCCCGGCTGGGGCGCCGCCCAGGGCGATTGCGCGGTGGTCCGCCGGCTCGAGGAGGCGGGCGCCGTCGTCACCGGCAAGGTGACCACGATGGAATTCGCCATCGGCATCCCGGATCCGGCCAAACCCTTTCCGGTGCCGCGTAATCCGTGGGATTCGTCCCGCTGGGCGGGCGGGTCGAGTTCGGGATCGGGCAGCGGCGTGGCCGCCGGGATGTTCCTCGGCGCCGTCGGGACCGACACCGCGGGCAGTATCCGGATCCCGGCCGCCTTCAACGGAATCACCGGATTGAAACCGACTTTCGGCCGCGTCCCGAAGTCCGGTATGGTTCCGCTGGGCTACACCCTCGACCATCCGGGCCCGATGGCTCGGTCGGCCGCCGACTGCGCCCTGCTGCTGTCGGTGCTGGCGGGCTACGACCCGGCCGATCCCTACAGTGCGCACACGCCGGTCGACGACTATCCCGGCGCGCTCACCGGCGATCTGACCGGACTGACCATCGGCGTGGACACCCTGGACCGGTTCGCCGACGGCGGTGTCGATCCCGCTCAGCCACAGCGATTTTCCGACGCGGTGGCCGTGCTCGCCGAGGCGGGTGCCCGCATCGTGCCCGTGGAGGTGCCGATGTACCGGGAGCTGACCGCGGTCGACGTCGTGGTCATGCTCGCGGAGGCACACGCCTACCACCGGACCGCACTGCGCGAACGCTGGGCGGACTACGGCCGGGCCACCCGCATCATCCTCGCGGGCGGCGATGCGGTCAGCGGCCCGGATTATGTTCAGGCCCAAAGGGTTCGCCGCATCGGTCGGCAGCGGATGTCCGAACTGCTGAGCAAGGTGGATCTGGTGGTGACACCGACCGGGCACCTCGGCGCCCCCGCGATCGCCGATCTGGATCAGCGGCAACCGATGGGTGTGCTGTCGAGTCTGCACACGCCGTACTGGAACCCGCTCGGCAATCCCACCCTCGCGTTGCCGATCGGCACGACCGCCGACGGTCTGCCGCTGTCGATGTCGGTGTCCGGCAACCATTTCGACGAGGCCACCGTCCTGCGCGCCGGTGACGCCTACCAGCGCCGCACCACCCATCACACCGAGATCCCCACCGCTCTCCGCTGAACCGTCAGGAGCCGATCATGACCTGGACCACCGACCCCGAGGAAATCACCGCGGTCGACGCGATGCGCGCCGCCGTGCGCGCGATGGCCGACCTGCTCGCCGCGGTCGACGCCACCCGCTGGGCCGACCCGGCAGGCGGTTTCGATCTCACCTGAGGTTGCGTCACCGCCGTTTCACGACGTGGAGGCATCGGGCCGGCCCCAGCGAAGCGGCGATGCCACCGATTCGACCGGCCCGGCGTGCGGCCTCCGCCACCGCCGCCGCGCCGGCCGCACGCGCCGCGCCGACCGCGATACGTGCGACGAGATCGGGACGAAACAGTGCCGCCGGCCGCTGCGTCAGCCCCATCACGCGATAGAGCGTCGCCGCGACGACCGGATCGCGCTCCGCGGCGGCCAGAACCGGGTCGAGGACCGCGACCGCGGCACGGATCGCCGGATCGGGGTGTGGGCCGACATGTGGCATCGCGCTGTCGGCGATCACGGTGAGCTGCCAGGCGATATCGATGTCGGGTGTCACCGCGGTGTAGAAGCGGCGGGCGAGATCGCGGTCGCCGCCCGCGGCGAGACAGCGTTGCAGCACCCGCATCTGGATCGCCGCGATCGTCATGCCCTGTCCGTAGACTGGACTGAAACTGCACAGGCCGTCACCGACCGCGAGCAGTCCGGACGGGAACCGGTCGAGGCGTTCGTAGCGCCGGCGCAGGTTGGCCTTGTAGCGGAAGGTGGCGACATCGGTGAGCAGTTCGGCCCGTCGTAACGCCGCACGCACGCCCGGCGGAGCGAGGGCCGCCGCGAAGTCCAGGAAGGCCGCCGGATCCGCGGGTGGTTGTTCGCCGGCGTGCCCGATCAGGGTGAGTACGTATCGATTCCGGCCTTCCACCGCGAACAGCGCCAGGGCGCGCGGCGGAAGTTCTCGCACGCCGACGGTCAACGACTTGTCGGTCCCCAGCGCGCCCGGCTCGAGTTCGACGAAGGCGCTGCGGTAGACGATGTCGATGGTGGTGCCCTCTTCTCGCGGTCGCGGATAGCCGAGGGCGGCCAGCCAGCCCGGGACGACGCCGCCGCGTCCGGTGGCGGCGACCACGAGGTCAGCGGCCAGCTCGTCCACGCCGCCCGGGTCGTGCACCGTCACGCCGGTGACGCGCGACGCCGACGGGTTCGTGGTGACGCCGGATACCTCGGTACGATCGCGCAGGACCACATTGGGCAGCGACCGAATACGTTGCCGCGCATGGTGTTCCACATGCGGACGACTGGCCTGAAGGCCGCGGTACCCGGTGGAGACCTGCGCGAGAGTGCGCCCGGCCATCTGAAAGTTGACCTCCCCCAGCACATCACAGTCGATCGCCCCGGCGGCGCGCATCTGCGCCTCGAATCCCGGGAAGAACGCCTCGAGAAGATCCTTTCCACGCGGCAGCAACCCGTGCACATGCCGGCCCTGCGGCACGCCCCTGCGCGCCTGCGGACCGTCGGGCAGCGCATCGCGCTCGACGACAGTGACGCGGTCGTAATGGTCGCTCAGTACCCGGGCCGCGAGCAGACCGCCCATGCCGGCCCCCACGACCACCGCGTGTTCGCCAATTCTCGCCATCGAGCCACCTTCGTCGGAATCAGTGAGACTGAACTACAAATTAGTCTCATAACGCCGGGGAAACAACAGCCGGTCCGTACCGACGCGCGCGGGAGGGCACAATGAGGCGGTGACCAGGTCCGCGACCGAACTGATGGATGCCGCACTGCAACTCGTGACGGAATCCGGCCTGACCGACCTCACGCTGACCGACGTTGCGCGGCGCGCGGGCGTCTCGCGCGCGACCACCTACCGGGAGTTCGGCGACAAGGACGGACTGGTGGCCGCCCTCGTCCGGCGCGAGATCGGCGCCATGATCGCCGCCGCGTACCAGGTCGTCGACATGACGGCACGGACACCCGAGTTGACCCGCACGGCAACACTTTTCGCGCTGAGCTACCTTCGGGGCCACGCCGCGTTCGGGTACATCCGCACGCACGAACCGCAGTGGCTGCTGAATGCCGCCGTCACGCACGTGGATGCCGAGCGCAACCTCGTCGAAACCGTCGCCACGCTTCTGACCCCACTACTGTCCCTGCGGCGCGCCGACGAGCTGCGGGTGACACCGGAACAGGCCGCCGAGATCATCGTGCGCACCGTGTTGTCGCACATACTCGTCGAGCGCAGCACCCTGAGCGACGACGAGATCGCGGAAATGGTCGCACGGGCGATTTCGGTATGAGCACGCCTCCGGTCTGAGACGGGCTTCAGATCAAGTATCACCGTTCCGCCCTAGGGCCTCGGCGGCGGACCACGCGCGTCGACCGATCTGCCGACCGTCCCCCGACCGGTGATCCAGCACACATGCAATTTAGGTTGTGCACAATTTTATTGCGTCCTACGTTTGTAGCCATGACCGATCCGATGGCGCTCGACCAGCAGCTGTGCTTCCAGCTGTACGCCGCCTCCCGCGCGATGACGGCCCGCTATCGGCCGCAGCTGGACGCACTGGGCCTGACGTATCCGCAGTATCTGGTCATGCTGGCGCTGTGGGAGCGCGACGGGCGCGGCGTCGGCGATCTCTGCTCCGCCCTCGCACTGGATTCCGGCACGCTCTCACCGCTGTTGAAGCGCCTCGAGGCCGCCGGATTCGTCGAGCGCCGGCGCGCCGCGGACGACGAACGCCGGGTCGAGATCCGGCTCACCGAGCGCGGAAGCGCGCTGCGGGAACGCGCGTGCGACATTCCGGCGCGCATGGCCGCCACCTTCGGCGGCGGACTGTCATTGGACGAGCTGGTGACATTGCGCGAAACCCTGGCCCGGCTGACTGCCGCGCTGAACACCGAACCGGATGCCGCAGGCGCATCCACCGAGAGAAAGCGATGACCGATATGGCAATCCTCTACACCGCCGAGGCCCTGGCCACCGGAGACGGCCGCAACGGCCACGCCCGCACCACCGACGGCAAGATCGACGTCGCCCTCGCCATGCCGCCGGAAATGGGCGGCAGCGGGGCGGGCACCAACCCGGAGCAGCTGTTCGCCGCCGGGTACGCCGCATGCTTCCACTCCGCGCTGCGTCTGGTCGGTAAGCAGGAAAAGGCCGATGTCAGCGATTCCGCGGTCGGCGCGAAGGTCGGCATCGGCCCGAACGACGCCGGCGGCTTCGGCCTCGAGGTGACCTTGGAGGTGTCACTGCCGCACCTGCCCCGCGAGGAGGCTCAGGCGCTGGCAGACAAGGCCCACCAGGTGTGCCCGTATTCCAATGCGACGCGTGGCAACATCGACGTCCACGTCATCGTCGCCGAGGACTGAATCAGCCGCGCTGCCACCAGCGCTTCGCCGGCGCCGGTTCGGTGTGGCCACCACACCACCGGTCGGCCGGCACCGTCGCGCGCACCTCGTCGATGTGGGCGCCGCAGCCGGACCAGGTGGTCTTACCGCAGGTCGTGCAGGTGGTCGGGACGCACATGACATCTCCTCGTGGTCGGGGCGTCGTGGTGCGCCGTCAGCGGCGCACCACCATGATCGGGCATTCGACCGAACCGATCAGCGCCGCACTGGTCGAACCGAGCAGCATCCCGGCGAATCCGCCGCGGCCGCGGCTGCCCACCACCACCAGTTGCGCCGAATCCGATTGCTCCAGAAGCGATTTCGCGGGGTTGTCGCGCACCACCTGCAGAGTGACCGGCAGATCGGGATACCGTTCGCGCCACGGCGCGAGCCGCTCGGCGAGCATGGTGTGTTCGGCGCGCACGATGGTATCCCAGCCGAACATCGAGATGTCGAGACCGGTGGTGTCGCTCCACGAATGCAGTGCCACCACCTCCACACCACGCCGGTGCGCCTCCGCGAAGGCGGCCTCGACGGCGGGTTCGCTGTTCTCGGTGCCGTCGACACCGACCAGCACCGGACGCCGGGCCGTGACCGGGTCGGTGGCCGCATGCGATTTGACGATCACCACCGGGCATCGCGCGTGATGGACCAACGCCGAGCTGACCGATCCGAGCAGCCCGCGTTGCAGCGCTCCCCGGCCGCGACTGCCCGCGACCAGCTTGCCGGCGGTCTCCGATCGCACCAGCATGTCGCCGATGATCAACTCCAAGCCCAGTTCGGCGTCGATATCGAGATCCGGTCCGCCGATGTCGCGAGCCACCTCCGTGGCGCGGGTCAGGATCTGCTCACCGTCGGTGCGCAGCCAATCCGGCTGTGCGGTACCGGCGGCCAAGCCGGGGCCGAAGCTCGCCGGAATCGCGATCGAATGCACGATCTGCAACGGTGATCCGCTCAGCGCCGCATCGCGGGCCGCCCATGCCACGGCCTGCAGCGAGGTCGGTGAACCGTCCACGGCGACGACGATCGGTCCCGTCGCGGTCTCCGGCTGCCCGGCGGGCGCGGACTTCTCGGTCACGGATTCCTCGGTGGTCACGGACATCCTCCTCGGTCGACTGCGCGGCGTACGAAAGCCGGTCCGGCCCGGCGGCCGCCACCGGGTGAAACTCGGAAGCACTGCACGTAACGGAACAGCTCGATCGTAGCGGGAGCGCGACGATTTCCTCGGAATTCAACTGGTCTGACCACTTGACCTCTGACCGCTGCGGGGATTACCGTCCGTTCATGGCTTTTCAGCGGATCGACCGGCAGACGGTCCCGGACGCGGTATTCGACCAGCTCATGACCGAGGTCCTCGACGGGGAACTTCCGGCCGGCGCCACCCTGCCGGCCGAACGGCAGCTCGCCGAGGCGCTCGGAGTGTCGCGGCCGACCGTGCGAGAGGCGCTGCGCAAACTCGCGCACACCGGCCTCATCGACGTGCGTCAAGGCGGGGCGACCACGGTGCGCGACTTCCGCCGCGCGGCCGGATTGGATCTACTGCCGCGGCTGATCGTGCGCAACGGCGAGTTCGACCACACCGTGGTCGCGAGCATCCTGCAGGCGCGACTGGTCCTGGGCCGGGAGGTGGCCGCCCTGGCCGTCGAGCACGGCGGCACACAGCTGCACGCCGAACTCGGTGACTGCCTGGAATCGCTTGCCGCACAGCAGGAACCGGTCGCGCAGCAACTCGAGGCGCTGAAGTTCTGGGATCACATCGTCGACGGCACCGGTTCGATCGTGTTCCGGCTGTTGTTCAACACACTGCGCGAGGTCTACGAGCCCGCGATCGTCGCGCTGGCGGGTGTGATGGCCGCCGAGGTCGGCAGCATCGACCACTACCGCCGCCTCACCGCCGCCGTCGTCGGCGGCGACCCGGACGCGGCCCGCGCCGCCGCGGACACACTGTTGCGAGTGGCCGCAACACAATTCGACACTGTAGTACGCACGATGGAAGGTGCGGACGATGACCGCTGAGACCCGCTCCCACCGCCGGACCACGACGCTGCCCGACGCCTTCGGCGTCTTCGTGCGCCGTCCCTCGCCGTGGATCATCACCACACTGCTGGCGGGCGCTCTCGCCGCCCGGATCGCGGTGGGCGACTGGCAGCTCACCGATGCTCTGGTCGCCGGCGTGATGCTGGCGTTCTTCCCGGTGACGGAGTGGGTGATCCACGTCTGCATTCTGCATTGGCGCCCCCGCCGGATCGGCCGTCTCACCCTGGATTCCCTGCTCGCGCGCAAACATCGCGAACACCATGCCGACCCACGCCGGGTGGATCTGATCTTCATCCCGTGGCAGACCTTCCTCTGGCTCTTCCCTGCGCTGGTTGTCGTTGCGGCACTGGCCTTTCCACGCATCGGGCTGGGATTGACCTTCCTCACCGTGGTCGGCGTACTGGGCCTGGGCTACGAGTGGACCCACTACCTGATCCACACCGACTATCAGCCCCGCACTCGCCTCTACACCGCGGTCCGGCGCAACCACCGGCTGCATCACTTCAAGAACGAGCACTACTGGTTCACCGTCACCAGCTCCGGCACCGCCGACCGGCTGCTCGGCACCTACCCGGATCCGGCGTCGACACCGAATTCCCGCACCGCCACGGCATTGCACGGCACCGGTCGCTGAACGCCCGAGCATCGGCCGAATCCTGCGGCGCACCGAGGCGTGCCGGCCCCCGGCGCTGCTGCCCCGGACACTCGGGGCTGTCCGGATCCACCCGGATGTAGTGAATTGGACGATGCGGCAGCCGCATTCACAACGACATCCACGGAACAGGACCTCATCCGAATGAAGAAACTCGGAACTCTCACCCTGATCGGTGCCGCGTCGGCGGCCGTGCTGTGCGGCGGCGCGGGCGTCGCGGCGGCGGACGCCACCTCGGCGACGCCGGTGGTCGCGCCCGGCGAGCCCGACCCCACGGGCACCGGCTCCTCGTCCGGCATCACCGATCTGGTGAAGGCGCTTTCCAGCGGAAGTGCGCAGGCCGCGACCCCTGCGGAGTAATCGGGACGGTTCCCCACTTCACCGGAGGTGGGGAACCGGCGCGGCGGGGCCACTATGTTCGTGGGTATGCACTGGGATCAGATGACCGCCACGACCGAGGAGCTGCGCAAGCGAGCGACCCGGCTGCGACGCGGCGTCGGTCAGCTCGGCATCCTCGAATCGATTCTCAGCGCGGCCCACGGGCCGTGGCTGGGCGCGATGGACGCCGACGGCCGCGGCACCGCCGAACTCAGAATGCATCTCGCCGGGCGATATCGGGTGACCGCGGTGGTGACCAGCGCCGGCAAGCTGAGCCTCATCCAGCTGCACGCCCCCACCGCCGACGGCGGCGACAGTGAGCGTGTGCTCTCCCCCAAGCCCGCGCTGCGCCGCGGCTGGAACGACGACGAGCCGATGCCGAAGCAACCGCAGTGGCTGGACTTTCTCGTCGAGTGGGTGGGTTCGGCCAGTACCGACGTCGACCGGCGGTCGGTGCTCGAATGGCATCTCGAGGGCGCGGACCGGCGACTCGCGGCGATGAACGAGACCATCGAGAGTCTGCGACTGAGCCTGGCCGAACGCGAAGAACTGCGCGACGAGGTCGCCGCGGAGGTCGACCGGCTGCGCGCCGAACTCGACTCACTCGATCCCGCGCGCTAGGTCCGGATCAGTCGATGCGCGACGACGGCTGAGTGCTGGAACGGAACGCACCGCCGAACAGTCGCGACACACGGCGCGACGACCGTCGTGGCGGTTTACGTCTCGATCAACGACAGGGCGACCGGGATGAGCAGGTCGGTCAGCTCGCTCACGTCGGGTCGGGGCCGCATCAGCAACCATTCGTGGGCCAGGCCGTTGACCGCCCCGATCAGCACACTCGCCGAGAGAGCGGCGTCACCCCGCAGGCGCGCGCCCGGGCCCGCGATCGGGACCACCACCATCTCCAGCAGGGTGACCCAGCCGTGCCGGCGTTCGCGGCGATGCTGCTCCATCCGGTCGCTCGCGCCCACCACCTCGATGAACGCCAGCTTGGCCCGGTACGGGTCGGAGGTGATCGAGTCGAGATAGGCCGACAGCACCACCGCCATCGCCCGAGCCGGATCGGCCGGCGACAGCGTGCCCAGCGTCCGCACAACCGCCGCGGCGGCCTCGTCCTGGACCCGGTCGTAGGCGGCGGTCAGCACATCCTCACGGGTCTGGAACTCCTCGTAGAACTGTCGTTTCGACAGCCCGGCCGCGGCGCACACATCGGCGAGAGAACAGTTCGCGTAGCCCCGTTCGGCGAACACCTTCGTCGCCGCGACGACGAAGCGCTGACGGCGTTCGGCCCGGCGTTCGGTCACCGCACGGCCGCCGTACTGTCTGTCCGCGATCGTCACGAACCCACACTATCGGTCGCGGCGACCGGGGGCAGGGACGGTGCCCGGCTACGCCGATTCCGCGATGCTCGCGAGAATCGCCACCCGCGCCACCGCCCATGCCGCCGACCCGGGATCGGTGAATTCGGCGTGCCCGACGCCGGGCAGGACGTGCAGGTCGGTGGGGTCGCCGGCGCGGCGAGCGGCCTCGGTGTAACGGCGGCTCTGTTCGACCGGTACCACCCGGTCGGCGTCGCCGTGCACGGCCGTGATGTGCACGCCCCTGGGAAGATTGACGATCGGAGAGGCGTAGCGGTAGCGGTCGGGCACCTCGTCGGGCAGACCGCCCAGCAATTTGCGCGCGAAACCGTCGTTGCCGTGGGCTACCGCGTAGTCGAGATCCAGTACGGCCGCCATCAACGTCACACTGCGAATGTGCAGCCCGCGCGAGGCCGCGGCTCCGTCGGTCCGGCGGCCCGCGACCCACGCCGCCAGCTGCCCGCCCGCCGAATGACCGGCGAGATGGACGTTGTCCAGATCGAGCCGTCCGCCGGCGAGCTGCTGGACGACCGTGGCCAGAGCGCCGACGGCGTCGTCGACGTCGGTCAGCGTCACCGGCCAGCCGCCGGCGCCGTTGACCCGCCGATACTCGATATTCCACACGGCGACACCGGATTCGGCGAGCTGCCGGGCCTGCGCGGCGAATTGGGTCAGGTCGCGGTACTGCGCCCAGCCGCCGCCGTGGATCAGCACGACCACCGGACACCGGCCGGAGGATCCGGACAACGGCCCACCGGCGGGCAGATACAGGTCACCGAAGGTATCGGCCTCGCGGCCGTACGCGATCCGGATCGGCACACCGGCTTCGGCCGGTTGAGTGATCAGACCGGGCACCGCCGGGCCGGCATGCCCATCCGGTGCCGCCGGTTCCACGGAACCGAAGCCGATCCCAGCGACGACGACCGCGAGAACCCCGGCCATGACCCACCGGCGCGCCCCACCCTGTCCAACGCCCAGCACGTGCGGGCACCTCCTGCTCGAGCCACTCGTGAATACCGTACTGGCAATCGAGCCGCCCTGTCGCCCCACGTGACGCGCAGCACTACCACCAATGCAGCAACGGCCGCAACTGCCGGCCCAGCGCCCCGGACAGCGAGCGCGAATAGCTCGAGGTCAGATGGTGTTCGTCGTGGTAGATCAGGATATTGCCGGCGACCACGGGGCAGATCGACGCGTCACAGAAGGCATCGCTCAGATCGATCGGGAAGATATTCGGATACCGCGAGGCCGGTTCGAGCTGGGGATCGACCGGGTCGAGCGCATCGCTCCGGCGCATACCGCAGCTGACCGGGTCGCCACCGCCGGCCAGACAGTCGGCCGCCGCGTAGCGAATCTCGTTGTGGCGCAACCACGGTGAATCGCGGATGGTGATGGTGTCGAGGCCGCGTGCGGCCAGTGCCGACCAGACGTCCACGTATTCGGGCGGTGTTTCGTCCCCGGTTCCGGCGCGGGGCCGGCTGCCGGTGGTGAACACCCACTCCGGCCGGTCGGCGGCCAGGCGGTCCAGCACCGCGCGCGACCAGTCGCGGCAGTCGGGAATCGGTTCCCCCTTGTAGGTGGCGTCGTCGGCCAGGGTGAGGGGGCAGCCCATCTTCAGATACACCCGGATGCGGAACGAGTACTGCGCGGCGAGCTCCTGGAGCGCCGGAACCCAGTGTTCGGCATGCGAACTACCCACCACCGCCAGTGTGCGGGTGGCGTTCGCATCGCCGTAGGTGCACGTGACCACTTCGCGGGTGTCCCAGTCGGCGATACATCCGTCGAGGGTCGGTGGCGGTAGTTCGCCCGGAGCCTGCAGGACGGTGGGCCGCATGGGGGCCTGCGGTGTCGGCGCCCCTGCCGCCAGCGCCTCGGCACCCGGATACAGCACCGGATCCAGCGGCCGCATCGGTTGCGCCGGGTGCATCCGCACCACGCCGAACTGCCACGCACCCGTGGCCCCCACCACGACGACGGCCACCACGCACACCACCGTGCCCGCGCCGCGCCGATACAGCCGCGAGGCGATCGGCACCGGCATCCCGCGCGCACCCAACCGCAACGGCTGTTCGATCAGCCGGTGCGTCGCCCAGGCCAGCAGCAGCGACACCGCGACCACCAGCGCGCCGTCGCGCAGCCCGGCGTGCGGACGACCCGATTCGGCCAGATAGAAGATGAGGATCGGCCAGTGCCACAGATACAGCGGATAGGCGACCTCGCCGAGCCACTGTGCCACCCGCGAGGCGAGAATTCGATTGGGCCACGGCATCTGTGCCGCGGCGACATTGTTGCCGGAGACGATCACCGCCACCGCGGCCAGGACCGGCACCAGCGCCGCGGGACCGGGATAGCGGTTGGCGCCGTCGACGATCAGCCAGCCGCACGCGAGCACGCCCAGCACGCCGGCGAGCGCCGTCACCGCCCGCAGCATCCGCGGCAGCAGCAGGGCCGGTCCGGCCAGTGCCAGCGCCGCCCCGGCGAGCAGTTCCCACAGCCGCGCGCCGCTGTCGTAGTAGTTCCAGCCCTGATGAGTGGCCGCCCCGTGGGTCGCGTACAGCAGCGACGCGGCGGCCGCCGGTGCGATCAGAGCGGCCAGGACCGGGCGCAGCAGGGCGGTGCGGCCGGTGCGGCGCAGCACGGTGGCGACCGCCGCCACCACGACGAGGGCCAGCAGATAGAACTGCCCCTGCACGGCCATCGACCACAGATGCTGCAGCGGGCTCACCGACGGGTCGGCGGCCAGATAATCCGACCAGCTCGTCGCGAGCCGCCAGTTCTGGTAGTAGAACAGCGAGGCCAGGGTCTGTCCCGCCAGATCCGACCACTGTGTGTAGGGCCGCGTGTACACGGTCGCGGCGACGACGGCGGCCAGAACGACGACCATTGCCGGCAGTAGCCGCCGCCCGGTCCGGCGCACAGTGAACCCGATGCCGACGGCTCCCCGTTCGGCGCGGCGCACCAGCAGTCCGGTGAAGAAGAATCCCGACAGCACCAGGAAGACGTCCACGCCGCCCGACACCCGGCCGAACCAGATGTGGAACACCACCACCAGCGCGATCGCCACACCGCGCAACCCGTCCAGGTCGCCGCGGTAGGCGGTCGTTCTCGTCGCGGTGTCGGCGGTGTCCGAGGCCGATCGGGCCGATCGGGCCGGCACGGCGATCCGGGTGCGCGCGATATCTCCGGTCACCACGCGAAACGCCGGTTCCCGCGAGGGGGCGCCGGTACCGACACACGAGGGTGGAGATGAACACGCGCAGACCACAACACGTCCACTCTCTTAGCACGCCGCAAACACTCAGCGCCACTTCGCCTTCCGGACGCGCGCCGATGAACTAGACTGCGCGCGCGCGACGGTGGCGGTCGCGCCGAGCCTGCGCCGGATTCCACGTCGGAGCGGTGCGGCTCCGGGTGAGCGGGTAGCACGCCAGCCCGATCAGGAAGGCCGAGAAGTGGCCGATTCCGGTGAAGGTCAAATGGATCAGCGGCGGCGCGGCGAAACAGGCCGTAGCCGCCACGAGATACGCCCACCGCCACGGATACGCGATGTGGTAGGTCAGCACGCCGATGATGCCGGCGAGGAAGTAGCTGACGCCGATATCGCGCACGTCGACGAGGGCGGGGTCGGCGTATCCGTGCCGGATCGCCCAGCCCAGCAGTCCCTCGCTGATGTAGGTCGCGCCCACGTGGGCGAGCAATCCGACGATCGCCCAGCGCAGGGCGCCCAGCCACCGCTCGGCGGGTGCGTGGAATACGCAGTACAGCACCAGATACGGCAGCCAGAAGTAGCCGGCGACCCACAGCAGGCTCGTCACCAGGGCGTGGAGCGGATCGCTCTTCAGGTTCGACAGGTTCGTCGAGCGCTCACCCAGAATGATCTTCAAATCGTCGAGTGACACCGCATGCTGCACGATCGTGGTCACCAGCAGCAGCGCCAACCACGAGAACGTCCACGGCGCCGTGCGGACGTAGCGCCACGCCGCCGCGGCACGACCCCGCATCCGCTCAGATCGTCGATTCGCCACCGTGGCTCCTCACCGGCCGATCGGTCCCGGTGCTCACGAGACGTCGAGCACCGGCGCATCGACTGTGTATCGCCCGCGCGACGACGGCATCACCCGGCGCGGATGAACTACGGCCGCCGCCGGTCAGCCGGCGTCGACGACCGACGCGGGCAGGCCGGCCAGGCTGCGGCTGAGATAGCTGCCGTCGCCGGTGAGGCAGCGTTCGAATTCGACCGGATCGTTGAGGTAGGTCGTCGCCAGGGATTTGGTGTGCACGTGCGCGTACTGTTCGCCGTCGGTAGAGCGGGCCTCCATGCGGACCCCGGACAGCAGATGGACACCGGACCCCCCGTCCGCGGCGTCGAAGCCGTATGCGACCGGACCGGTTTCGTCCAGGCCGTAGCAGATGGTGATCGGCCCTGATACCGCCCGCACCCGTGCCGCCACCGAGGACGCGACCGAATGCGGGGACAGCCGCAGGCGGATCCGGTGCAGTGCCGCGGCGACATCGGCCGACAGATCCTCCCGGGTGCCCTGCACCATGGCCTGATAGACGGCGGGTTCGGCCACCAGTACCGTCGGCGATTCCGCGGCCAGGTGACGATGAATGTTGCCCGGCGCGTGGGTTCCGGCCGGCAATACCAGATCGGCGCCGGCGACGAGGTTGGCGACGGTGGCGGTGTGAAATCCGAAGCGCCCGAACAGGCCTGCGAAACACAGCGTCCGATCGGATTCCCGCAGTTTGCTCGCACCGACCCAGGCGGTGGCGGCGTTGAGGACCGCGGTCGCGGAGTATTCGAGACAGACCAGCCGCCGCGACGGCGCGGAGGCGACGCGGCACAGTTCGGTATCGCGGTGCAGGGCCGGGCGGTCGCCGTCGAAATCGGTGCGCTGCGCCCAGGATCGCTCGTCGAGCCGGATTCCGCCGGCCTGCCCGGAGGCGACCACGGCGTCGATTCCGCACTCCTCGATCAGCTCCCGCATCGCGGTGAGCGGCAGTGCCGGATTGGCGAGCACCGGAATGTCGCCGCGGGCGAGCAGCGACAGCATCGTCGAAATGTATCCGGGTGAATTCCCGAGGGCCACAAGGACTCTCGCCCGCGGACGGCGCAACACCGTATCGAATCGCGCGGCCTTGTCCGAGACCTCGGCGAGCAGGTCGCCGAAGGTCCGGCTGTCGTGCATGCTCGACACCGTCGCGTACGGACGCATCCGCATGGCGGTCGTGACCGCGCTGAACAGCAGCGCGGGTCTACCGGCACCGTTCTCGATATCCCTGCCCCGATATCCTCGAATATTCACCGATGCAGAATTTATTGTCATCGAATACCAATCTTTGTTCCCCCTTGTCCGATATCTACCGCATTCCTCCCCGCAGTACACGCTCGCACCCGATCACATGTGGACACAGGCAGCGACACATCGCCTGCGAAGGAAAACGTCACATGTACGCCACCGGGATGCGGACACATTAGCCAGAACAACAACAATGCGCAACCGCGCGCATTGTTACGTGATTTACGGACACATTTACGGATGCAAGCACATTTGCACGGTCGAATGTACGTGAGTTTGTGCGTGCGGCGGCCCGCTCGTCGATCTTCATCAGGTGTGGTCCGGCGAGCTCAGCGGTACTGCGAAACCCTCCGCGGCAGCAGCCTTCCCACCGGGCTCCGGGGTGCGTCGTGGCCGGTGCCCGAGCGGGACCGCCTCCACCTTCCCGGGCCGGGCGGCCGCGCGAATTCGCCTCGCGATCGCCCGGAACAATCCTTCCCCGCATCGGCGGGAAGGGAATTCCCGCCGCTCGGGCGGCAGTTGCCCGCACCCGCCGATGAGTATTCTCCACAAATGATTCCGCAGCCCGGAGGGAATTGCCAGAAGTTCGGCGGCACTTCCCAACCGGATAACACCGCAATTGCTCGTCAGGCCGGAGTCCGCGCGGCCTCGGCCGACTCGGCCGGCACACCGGACGTCGCCGCCCGCTCCGGTACCTCCAGATCGTAGACCGTGTACGCCGCGCGGATCACCGGCTGGGCCACATTGCGCACCCGCACCCCACCCGGTGTGGTGCCGCGCTCGTATCCGGCGTGGGCGTGCCCGTGGATCGCCAGATCGGCGCCGCCGCAGGTGTCGATCGCCTCACCGAGCAGATACGAGCCCAGGAACGGATAGATTTCGGGCGGCTCGCCGTGCAGGGTGTCCCCGCAGGGTGAATAGTGGGTGAGCGCGACCTTCACATCGGTGTCCAGCCGGCACAGTGCGACGTGCAGCGCGTCGGCGAGATCGACGGTGTAGGAGGCGAATTCGCGCATGATCCGCTCGCCGAAGACGCTCGCGCACTTTCCGGCGAAGCCGCCGCCGAATCCCTTCGTGCCCGCGACGCCCAGCGAGTGAGGCCCCACGGTCACCGTGGTGGAGGTCCCTTCCAGGACCCGGATCCCGTGATCGCACAGCAGGGCCGTGATGTCGTCCTGCCGATCGGAATGGTGATCGTGGTTGCCGAGCACCGCGATCACGGGCACACCGGGGTCCCCCAGTTCGGTCGCGACCACCCGCGCCTCGTCGAGAGTGCCGTGCCGGGTGAGGTCGCCGCCGACCAGCAGGACGTCGGCCTCCTCGGGCAGTCGTTCCAATGCGGGGCGCAGGGTCCCCTGCGATTCCGCGCCGAGGTGGATATCGGCCACCGCCGCGATGCGTACCACCCCGTCCGTCGTCCGTTCGGCGCCCGTCATCAGCTCAGCCGTTCGTGATCGACGGTGGGCGCCTGCGTGGAGGTAACCCGAATATCGTTGTGAATGCGCAGTTTCGGCGCGTGCTCGCGCACAATGTCCTCCAGATCGCTGCGCTGCTGTTCGCTGCCGACCTCCCCGCACAGCACCACCACGGCGCCGCGGATGGTCACCTGCACGCCGAGTTCGGCGGTGCGCGGGTCCTCCGCGAAAGCCCGCCGCAGATTCGCGACCAGATATTGCGGCAACACCTCGTCGCCCGAGTCCTGAGCCATGACCTCACCTCCGATTCCGAGATCCTCGATCAGCGCCAGAAACGCCCGCGCGTACGGCGACACCGCGGTTTCTTCCCGCGCGCGCCGCCAGTCGACCTGTTCCCGCAGATCCCGGGCGATCGCCAGCAACCGCGTGAAATCGAGCCGGTGCGGGTCGAGGACCATCAATTTGTCCACCATCAGATCGGTGCCACTGAGCACCGGAGCCGCCGCCGGGCCGATCCGCATCCAGGTCGCCCGGCCCAGCAGATCGTCGTCGACGTTGCGGTAGTTGGGCCGGAAGATCAAGTCCACCAGCGTATTTCCGTCGTACACCTTGGTCAGCCAGTCCTCGGGCGGGTCGACGGCGTGCAGCCCGGATGCGGTCAGGATGTCGCGGGCGCGGCCGGCGTCGACGGGTTTGACGTAGATGTCGACATCGTGGTCGCTCGCGGGACCACCGCGGGCGTAGACCGCACAACCGCCGCCGACCGCGAAGTCGATCTCGTGGGCCAGCAGCGCGTTCACCACCTTGGTGAGCGTGTGGAGCAACTGCTCTATCGAGGCAGTCATAGCGGGCGCATACCCGCCGTGGGCAGCGGTATTCACGGCGTCGCGACGGCCTGCGGCGCGGTCTCCTTGATCTTGGCGTTGGCCCAGCGCATTTGCCGCAACGTCTCCGGATGGCAGTCGGAGGCCAGTTCCAGCAGTTCGCTGTCTCGCCCCGCCTGTGCCGCCTGCGCCAGGATTTCCCAGTTCACCGAGACCACCGCGGCGTAGCTGTGAATCTCGCGCAGATCGCGCAGCAACAGCAGGGCGGGCGCATGGCGGCGCCCCACCACGGTGCCGAGCGCCCTCCGGACCGATTCCACCGATCCGGCGGCCGTCACCGGCGAAGGGTCCAGATGCAGACCGCGGTCTTCCCCGACGGCGGCCAGTTTGCGGCGATGGTCGTCGGTCCAGACCAGCAGGTCCCGGCACACGTGGTGGACCTCGTGATCGGTGCGGTGCCGGTCGGCGGTGCGGATCAGCAGCTTTCCCAGATGGGTCTCGCTGCGGTGTATCTCGGCGAGCACGGCGTCCAGGTCGTTCATCGCGCACTCCGCTCCAGTTCGACCGCCGGTGTGGTGACACGTTCCGATCGCCGAGCGGGCCGGACGAGTTCCACTGCGGCGGCGCCCGACTTGAACAGCGGTTGTTTCGAGACCGGATCCCACTCGGTGGGGGTGAGCTCGTTGGCGGCGGTGCCGTCCTTGCCGGCGGGGCGATCCCCGGCCGCGGTATCCCAATAGCCGTAGTGGAACGGAAGGAAGACCACGCCGGAGCGGATGGCGCCGGTGCGCAGCCGGGCCGTCACCTGCCCGCGTGCGGTGCGGATGCGCAGCAGGTCGCCGTCGTCCCATCCCTCCCGCCGGGCGTCCTCGGCCGCCATCTCCACCCACACCTGCGGCGCGGCGGCCTGCAGTTGTGGTGCGCGGCCGGTCTTGGTGCGAGTGTGGAAGTGGTAGAGCGTACGACCGGTGATCAGCGCGTACGGATATTCCTCGCTCGGCGTCTCGTGCCGCGGCAGGTACTGCGCCGCCTTGATCACGGCGCGGCCCTCCGGGTTCAGCGCGCGATACTCCGTCGGCTCCAGCGGAGCACCGGTGATCAGGTCGCGACCGTAGGTTTCACAATCCTGCGGCGCCGCACGGAATGTCGCGTCGGCGTACAACCGCTCGGTGCCGTCCGGATGCTCCTCGGTGCACGGCCATTGAATGCCACCGCGCGCGCGAAGTTTCGCGTAGGTCATGGCCGAGTAGTCGCACAGGCGCCCCGCGCTGCACCGCTTCCACTGCTCGAACACCTCCTCCGGCGTCCGCCACGGCAGCAGCGGTGCGCCGTCGGCGTCGCGCAGATCCAGGCGGCGGGCGTAGTCGAGGAAGATGTCCAGGTCGGGCCGGGCGTCCCCGGGCGGCTCGACGGCCTTCTCCGACAGGTGCACGGTGCGGTCGGCATTGGTGAAGGTGCCGGTCTTCTCACCCCAGGTCGCCGCGGGCAGCACCACATCCGCCAGTTGCGCTGTCTCGGAAAGGAAGATGTCCTGCACGACGAGAAACAGCCGCCGCTGCGACAGCAGGGCGCGAACGAGCGCGAGTTCGGGCAGCGACACCGCCGGATTGGTGCCGTTGACGTAGAGGAAGCGGATCGACCCGTCCTCGACGAAGCGCAGGATCTGCATGAGATGCGTCGGCGCGCTGAAGTGCGGTAAGCGTTGCGGGTCGACATTCCACAGCCGGGCCAGTTCTTCGACGTGAGAATCGTTGGCCCAGTTGCGAAATCCCGGCAGATCGCCGTCGGCCCCGCATTCCCGGGTGTTCTGCGCGGTGGGCTGGCCGTTCATCTGCAGGACGCCGCAGCCGGGCCGGCCGAGCATGCCGCGAATCAGGTGAATGTTGTTGACCTGCACCGCGGCCGCGGTGGCCTGATGGGATTGGTAGAAGCCCTGCAACACGGTCGACAGCACCCGCTCGCCCGTGCCGATGATCCGCGCCGCGGCCCGCAGATCGGCCTCCGGCACATCACAGACCTGTGCCGCGCGTTCGGGCGTGCAGTCGGCGACCTGTTTGCGCAGTTCGTCGAATCCGACCGTATGCGCGTCGATGTAGTCGCGGTCGATCCAGTCGTTGCGGATCAGCTCGTGCAACAGCGCGTTCATCACCATCACATTGGTGCCCGGGCGCGGCGCCAGATGGACGGTGGCCGCGCGCGCCACCTGCGTGGTGCGCGGATCGACGCAGACGAGGGCGGGCGGATTAGGGCCGCGCAGGCGATCGAGCATGCGCGCCCACAGCACGGTCTGGGTTTCGGCGACGTTGTGGCCGTAGAGCGCGATCACGTCGGCGTGGTCGACGTCGGCGTAACTGCCGGGCTGCCCGTCGGATCCGAAGGATTCCTTCAACGCCTCACCGGCGGTGGCGGTGCACAGCCGGGTGTTGCCGTCGAGATGATTGGTGCCGATGCCGCCCCGGGCCAGGACGGTCAGCGCGTAGTACTCCTCCAGGAACAACTGCCCGGTGGTGTAGAAGCCGATCGAGCCCGGCCCGCGCTCGCCCAGCAGCTCGCGGGTCCGCTCGGCCACCATCGACATGGCTGTGTCCCAATCGGTTTCGACCAGTTTGCCGCGCCGACGCACCAGCGGGGCCGTCAGCCGGTCGGGTGAATTGTTGGCCTGCCAGCCGAAGAGGTCCTTCGGTCCCAGCCGCCCGCGGTTGACCCGATCCCCGGCGCGGCCGCGCACTCCCACGATGCGTCCCTCGTGCACGGCGATATCCATGGCGTCGCCGTTGGAGTGCAGCACCGAGGCGGTCGGCACCCAGCGTTCCACCATGTCCTCGCGCACACCTTCGGCCAGGAACATATCCACGCGCTCCGGCCACGCCTGGCCGGGGCCGTACGGAGTTCGTGTTCCCCACGGGTGTGCGATGCGGTCGTGTTCACTCGTCCCGGCCGTATCTGTGCCGGATCGGATATGCATGGTCACCTCGGAGACGAAGAGTGGCGGACGAAGCGGACCGGTCCTGGCGATAGCCCAGGTCTGTGTGCGCCATACCCGCGCTCACCGGGTTGTAACTGCTTCGCGCTGTTTGCGGCGGTCCGGTGCGGTTACCTTCGGAGATACGGGCGAATCGTCGGCACTCGAAGGGAGCAGCGATGGCCACCGCATCTGTACCTCGGCATCGGGCGCGGGTTTCCCCGGTGCAGGCCGCGGCCTATCTGGTCGGGGCGGCGTTCCTGGTGGTCGGGGTGCTCGGGTTCATTCCGGGCGTGACCACGAACTACGACATGCTCACCTGGAGCGGGCACCATTCCGGCGCCGAACTGTTCGGGGTGTTCCAGGTCTCGGGGCTGCACAACACCGTGCACCTGGTGTTCGGCGTCGCGGGTCTGGCGATGGGCCGCACGACGATGACCGCGCGGACCTACCTCATCGCAGGCGGTGTCGTCTATCTCGCGCTGTGGGTGTACGGACTGGTCGTGGACAAGGAGTCGACCGCGAACGTCATTCCGGTCAACACCGCGGACAACTGGCTGCATCTGGGCCTCGGCGCGGCGATGCTGCTGTTCGGCCTGTTCCTCGGCCCGGCCGACCGTCCCATCCTGTTCGAGGGCTCTCCGCAGCCGGGACGGCCGGAGTCCGCTCCGCCGCCCGGGACCGGCCACGGCCGGACCGATTGACGGGCCGATCAGAGGATCGGCCGGCCGCCGGTCACGGCGAGCCGCGCGCCGGAGATGTAGCTGCCGTCGTCGGAGGCCAGCAGCACATAGGAGGCGGCGAGCTCGGCGGGTTGCCCGGCCCGACCGAGCGGGACGTCGTCGCCGAAGTTGCGCACCTTCTCCACCGGCATCGTGGACGGGATCAGCGGCGTCCAGATAGGACCGGGCGCCACGCTGTTGACGCGAATTCCCTTCTCCCCCAACATCTGCGCGAGACTGGCGCAGAAGTTGGCGATCGCCGCCTTGGTGGCGGCGTAGGGCGCCAGCGTCGGTGAGGGCATATCGGAGTTCACCGAGGAGCTGCCGATGATCGAGCCGCCCGCCGGCATATGCGGGACGGCCGCCTTCACCAGATGGAACAGCGCGCCGACATTGAGCTTGAACGTGTAATCCCATTCCTCGCCGGAGATCTCGTCGAGGCTTTCGTGCGTCATCTGATACGCGGCGTTGCTGACCAGCACGTCGATCTTGCCGAATTCGGTTGCAGCGCGGTCGATGACGGCCTTGCAGTGTTCGGGATCGGAGAGGTCGCCAGGTACCGCGACCGCCTTGCGGCCCGCCTGCTCCACCAGCGCGACGACCTGTCGGGCGTCCTCGTGCTCGTCGAGGTAGGAGATCAGCACATCGGCGCCCTCGCGCGCGAAGGCGATGGCCACGGCCCGGCCGATTCCGCTGTCGGCGCCGGTGATCACCGCTGCCTTTCCGGTGAGCTTGCCCGATCCCTGATAGCTGTGCTCCCCGCAGTCCGGTCGCGGAGACATCTGCTGTTGCACCCCGGGGACCTGTTGCTGCTGCTCCGGAAAACCCATCGCGATCTCCTGTCGACGTGGCGGCGGTGGAAGCCCCGCGCTTGCGTGGAGCCTCAGCACTCGCGCTACCCGCGACCACGGCGGGCAAACCGGCGCCACGCTCAGGGGGCGATCAGCCGCCGGGCCGCGAGAACGGTGGCCGCGCGCCGGTCCTCGGCATCGTCGTCGTGCAGGGCGTGGACCGCGGAGGTGCGGGCGAGATCGGTCAGCAGGGTCAGCAGCGTCAGCGGATGGAAGGTGCCGGTGATGACCCCGGCGCGCTGACCGCGGCGGATCTCGGCGATCTTGGGTGCGACCGCGCGGCGGATCGCCTCGTCGGCGCCCGGGATGTCGGTGCGTTCGATCTCCGCCCACGCCTGCAGGCGGGCGTTGTCGGGGTTTCGCAGATAGTGATCGAAAAGCCTGCCGACATAGGACGGCAGATCGCCCGCGTCCAGGGCGGTCTCGGCGGTGGTCTCGGTCGCCCACTGCTCGGTCACCGCCGCGTAGAGATCGTCCTTGCCGGCGAAATAGGCGTACAGGCGATCCTTGCTGGCATTGGCCGCCTCCGCGATCCGGTTGATCCGGGCTCCGGCCACGCCGTAGCGGGCGAACTCCGCCTTGGCCGCGGCGAGGATTCGCTCCCTGGTGGCATGGCCTGCTGCGCGCATACCGCGGATCCTATCTTGCCGAACCAGTTGGTTCGGGTGTAGGTTGCCGAACCAACTGGTTCGGGAAACTGTGGAGGAAGCGATGACCGGGACGACCGAACGCTGGCGCGAGCTGGCGGCGCAATCGAGCGGGGTAACGACGGACGAGCTGGACCGGCTGTGGGCCGACCTCGCGGTGGTACGCGCCGAGGACATCCTCGGCGAATGGAAAGGCGCCGCCTTCCGCACCGGACATCCGCTGTGCCGCGCACTCGACAAGAGCGGCTGGTACGGCAAGACCTTCCATTCGACGATGGATGCCGAACCGCTGATCTGCCGCGCCGAGGACGGCACGCTGTTCTCCGATGTCGAATCGGGCGGCGGCAAGGCCACGCTGTGGAATATCGAATTTCGCGGCGAGGTCACCGCGACCATGGTCTACGACGGCCGCGCGGTGTTCGACCACTTCAAGCGCCTCGACGAGGTGAGTCGGCGGCGGGAATCTCACCCACCGCCGCTCTCAGAACCGTGCGTGACAGTCTCCCGTCACACGGCTCC
>NZ_LZML01000196.1:0-771 GCF_001665695.1 Nocardia sp. 852002-51101_SCH5132738
GAACCGAATTCCATTGTGCTAGAATAGATTTAGTACCGAACTAGCTTCGGACTTACACGGTTCTCGTGACACCCTCGGCGCGTACTGCCGACGATGTCGCGCAGGAGGTCTACGCGTTGCTGATCACCTACCAGGCGTTGCGGACCGCGATCGCCGATACCGCGCTGGCCACACCGGGCATGGTCGCGGACCGGGGCAGTTTCACCGTCGCTTTGCAGACCGCCCGCGACCAGCTCGTCCATGCGGCCGGGTCATCACCGGCGCGACTGTCGATATCGTCGGTGTGATCGGGCGGGCCGTGCGCGCTGACCTGCTCCCACATCGCCGGCCCCGCAGCAGCCTTCGCGTGGTCAAACGGGCAATCTCCAAACACCGCGCCAAGGGGGTGATCGACCGGACCATCTACCAAACCCACATCAGCGTGCGCGTGCTACCCGGTTGACAACCCGGCAGCACACCAAACTGAGCGGCCTTGGGTCTAGCCCGGGCTGCGGTGCACGCCGGCTACCGCACCTATGTCACCACCGCCGCCGATTTGGCGGCCCGCTGCCACAAAGCTGCGATCGAAGGCCGGTGGGCCACCTGCATGCGTTTCTACGCCGGACCAGCGCTGCTGGTGATCGACGAACTGGGCTATCTGCCATTACCGGCAGAGGCGGCTTCAGCATTGTTTCAAGTTGTGTCGCAACGATATTTGAAGACCTCGATCGCGATCACCACCAACCGCGGCGTCGGATCCTGGGGCGAGATCCTCGGCGATAACACTGTCGC
>NZ_LZML01000197.1:0-18486 GCF_001665695.1 Nocardia sp. 852002-51101_SCH5132738
GGTCCGACAGCATCTTGGACGGGTCGATAGGCTGGACAGAGGTCATCGCGTGAACTTTCTTTCCTTCAAGTGACTTGCCGGTCTTTTGAAGGATCACGCGGTGACCACCCCCTATCCGGCTACGACACGCCCGCACTTTGCTGGCGTCCGGCCATACACCATCCTGCTGGACTCAACCTCGCCCGGTTCGCCTTCGCCGGACCGGTCGTCGATTCCGGCACGTTCGGCCGGCGACTCGGGTGCTTCGTCCATATTTCGTGCGCCCCCAGCGGAATCGCGCGCGCCGGCGGTATCGGAGTCCCGGTTCCTGGGCCGCTGCGGGTCGTCGCTCATGATTCGAATCCTCTCCCGGCACAGCGGAAGCGAGCAATCTCCCGGCGGGATCGAATCCCATCGGTCACATGCGACTCACATCACACTTTCGTCCCATTTCTTCCCAGCGACCTGCCAGGGAATCAACAGCCGCAACGCATTCGATTCACAGCGACGCACACAAAGGTGGTAGTCGTAGCAGTTCACAACGGCGGCGAACGGCGGTCCGAAAGGTTCATAGCCACCGGCGATCACCGCCCGACCCTGTGACGTATCCGACCATCACGAAGAAATTTCCACCAAGTTGTAACACCGCCGGTAGCGCGGCCCGATACGTCCCATGAACACCGACGCAGGACCCAGATCTACCCGGGGAATGGAGAACACAGTGCGTACAGCGTTTCCGACTTCCGTCCACGCGGCGACGTTGGCCGCTACCGCGCAGGACTACATCCAGCGCGGGTGGACGGTCGCTGAAACGGCCAACGGCATCTGCCTGATCACCGACACGAATGTGTCCGGTATCGAGGTCGCCGGCGAACTGGCCGCGAACGTGCGCCGATTCCTGCGGGCCAACAACCTGTCCGGACCGGTGATCGAGATCCCGGGCGCCGAGCGCCGCGAGATCCACCTGGTGACCGGACTCGCCAAGGCCGCGATGGCGCTCGAGGCGCTGCGCGCGGCCGGCGCGATCGTCTACACCGACGGTGCGGGCATCCCGTTGCCGCCCACCCAGCTCTCGGCCGGCGAGGCCTGCTGGGGTGTAGCGCCGACCGAGGCCCGCTGGCTGCCGCCGGTCGTCGCGATCGCCGCGGCCGTGCGTTCGGCGAACTCCGGCCGTAAGCCGCAGGTCGCTCGCATCGCCAGCTGAATCGACCATCCGCGAAACCGCGAGAACGACACTGTTCTCGCGGTTTCGCGGTTTTCGTGCATTTCGAATGAATCTCGGCGCGACGACGAGTCGCCGACGATGATGGATCCATGTCACGCGTCACCGCAGAAGCCCGTACCACCCACCGCACCTGCCCGCTGTGCGAGGCCGTCTGCGGACTCGAGATCACCCTGGACGCTCAGGACCGGGTGACGCGCGTGCGCGGCGACCGTGAGGACCCGTTCAGCCGCGGCTTCATCTGCCCGAAGGGCGCGAGCCTCGGGGCGCTGGACGCCGACCCCGATCGGCTGGCCGAACCGATCATCCGTGATCGCGCCACCGACACCTGGCGCCAGGCCACCTGGACCGAGGCCTTCGACCTCATCGCCGAGCGGGCCCCGGCCGTCCTCGACGAATACGGCCGCCAGGCCGCGGCGCTGTATCTGGGCAATCCGAATGCGCACACAGTCGCCGGCGCGCTGTACGTGCCGGCGCTCATCCGGGCGTTGAGCACGCGCAATCTGTACTCGGCCAGCACCGCCGATCAGATGCCGAAGCAGGTGTCGAGCGGGCTCATGTTCGGCGATCCGCTCACGGTCGCGGTACCCGATCTGGACCGCACCGACTACCTGCTGATGCTCGGCGCCAATCCGCTGGAGTCCAACGGCTCGCTGTGTACCGCCCCGGACTATCCGGGCCGGTTGAAGGCGCTGCGCAAACGCGGCGGGCGGTTGGTCGTGGTCGATCCGCGGCGCACCCGGACCGCGGACCTCGCCGACGAGCATCTGTTCATCCGGCCCGGAAGCGATGCCTATCTGCTGTTCGGCATCGTGCACACACTCTTCGCGGAGGATCTGACCGATATCCGAGTCGAGGTGGCGGGACTCGAACAGATCCGTTCGGCGGCAGTCTCGTTCACGCCCGAGGCCGTGCAGGCACGCACGGGCATCCCCGCCGAGACCGTGGCGCGGCTGGCGCGGGAGCTGGCCGCGGCGCCGACGGCCGCGGTCTATGCGCGCATCGGCACCTGCACCGCCGAATTCGGCACTCTCACGCAGTGGCTGGTGGATGTGATCAACGTGCTCACCGGCAATCTCGACCGGCCCGGCGGCGCGATGTTCGCGACCGCCGCGGCACTGGGCATCGTGCGAACGCGGCCGTTCCGGCTCGGGCGCTGGACCAGCCGGGTGCGCGAATTGCCCGAAGCCATGGGCGAATTCCCCGTCGCGACGCTGGCCGACGAAATTCTCACGCCCGGTGAGGGACAGGTCCGGATGCTGGTGACGGTGGCCGGCAATCCGGTGCTCTCGGCGCCCGCGGGCGCACGGCTGGGCGAAGCGCTGGCCGGGCTGGACTTCATGGTCAGCGTGGATCGCTACCTCAACGAGACCACCCGCCATGCGGATGTGATTCTGCCGCCGCCGCGCACACTGCAGGCGCCGCACTACGATTTCGCGCTGCTGCAGTTCGCGGTGCACAACTACGCCCGCTATTCCCCGCCGCTGGTCGCCCTGCCGGACGATCGGCCCTCGGAACCGGAAATACTTGCCCGCCTCGCACTTTCCCTGGCGGGGCAGCGACCGGAGCCCGGGCGCGATTACGTCGCCGAGGTGGACGAGCTGATCATCGCCGGCACGCTGCACAAGGCAGGTCTCACCGAGCGACGCGGCGAATTGATCGGCGCCGACACCACCGAACAGCGCATCGACATGATGCTGCGCCTGGGCCCGTACGGCGAGTGGAATCCCGATCGTCAGCCGGTGGACATCGGCACCGGCGAGAGCGGGGCGCCCGAGGGACTGAACCTGCAGGTTCTCCTCGACAATCCGCACGGCGTCGACCTGGGTGCGCTGCGACCGCGACTGCCCGGTGTGCTGCGCACCGCCTCCCGGAAGGTGGAGCTGGCGCCCCAGCCGCTGCTCGACGATACGACCCGGCTGGTGGCCGAATTGTCCGCTGCCCGACCGGATGTGGTCTTGATCGGCCGGCGGCAGCTGCGGTCGAACAACAGCTGGATGCACAACGTACCGGCGCTGGTCGGCGGCTCCAATACCTGCACGCTGCATATTCATCCCGACGACGTCGCCCGCCTCGGGCTCGGCGATCTGGCCGCGATCGAATCGGCGGCCGGAAAGCTGACCGTGCCGGTGGAACCGAACGACCGGATCATGCCCGGCGTGGTGAGCCTGCCGCACGGATGGGGACATTCGGGCAGTACCCAGACGGTCGCGCGGGAGCACGCCGGCGTGAATGCCAATGCCCTGACCGATGATTCCCGCATCGACGCCGTGTCCGGGAATGCGGTGTTCAACGGGGTTCCGGTGACCATCACGCCGGTGTGATTCTCCGACCGGTCGGCACGTGCAAGGGGGATAGCGCTCGTGGCGCAGCGGGCAACCCGCGCGCTATCTCCGTACTCGTAAATGTGAAAAGCGCACGCTCGCAAGCAGTTCGGCCGCCGGCACCCTTCGAATTCGGCCAGCAGCCCTGAGGCAAACGGCATTTCGGGCGTTGCCGCGCACCTGTCCCGTACGCGAGACTGATGCGCGGTAGCGGCTCAGCTCACAGATTGTCTTCACAGACAGTGCGCCCATCTGCCGGTTCGCTGATTTCGCCATCCGAAACACGTTCGTTCCTATAGGATTTCGACATATTTCAGGTTCAATGCCGAACCATCCACGTGCGGATCTCAGCTACCCGGAGGGGTGTGGCATGTCCGGTTCCACAGGCGGCAGTGACGGCGAGCGAGAACTGCAACGCCGATTCGGCACCGAGGAGCGCGCGGAGCGTTTCTACGACGAACAGGTGCTGAACAGCCTCAACTCACGCATGCGCGAGTTCGTGGGACGGATGGATATGGCCTTCATCGCCACCGCCGACCGGCACGGTGAATGCGATACCAGCTTCCGGGCCGGCAAACCCGGATTCGTGCACGTCATCGACGACCGCACGGTCGCCTATCCGGAATACCGCGGCAACGGAGTGATGGCCTCCCTCGGCAACATCCTGGAGAATCCGCACGTCGGCATCCTGATGATCGACTTCGTCCACGACCTGGTCGGGCTGCATATCAACGGATCGGCACGCATCGTCGACGATCAGTCGTTGCGAGGCCGGGTACCCGACCTGCCGCCGGCCGAGCGCGGCCGGGTCGCCGAGCGGTGGGTGGTCGTGGATGTCGAGGAGGCCTACATCCACTGCAGAAAGCACATCCCGCACCTGACGCCGGCCGCCCGCGAGGAGCGGGAATGGGGTACCGACAGTCCGCGGGCCAAGGGTGGGGACTACTTCGGCGCCAAGGCGCAGGCGCGGGCCCTCGTCGCGGAGGGTTGACGGTTCGGGATAGGCGATCCGAACGTCAGCGGATCTTGAAGATCACCGCACGCTGCACGACGAAGTTGATCACGGTGGCCACGCCCTGCGCGATGACGAAGGCGATCAGCACCGCACCCTTCACCGAATGGCCGGCGATATCCACCGACATCGCGGGCAGGGTGTCGTTGAGCAGCGCGTTGATACCCACCTGCGCCGCGAAGGTCACCGCGTAGAGGATCACCACCGCCACGAACCGGCTGCGGCTCGGCGGCGCCTTGAACGTCCAGCGCCGGTTGATCAGATACGCCGTGGTGGTACCGACGATGAAACTGCAGGCCTTGGCGAAATCGCGCGGGACCCCGAACAGGGCCATGAGCAGCACGTACAGCCCGAAGTCGACCACCGCCGACAATCCGCCGGTGAGGACGAACCGGACAATCTGCGTCTTCAGATCGACATCCGTGCCGCCCGGCTCGTCTACCAGGGGCAACTCGGCCGGAAGAGGAAGATGGGGTTCCGCACTCACGGCACGAGAGTAGCGGGTCGCGCCGCACACGCCGCGACAACCGCGCTCCCGCCCCGGTCGCCGCTGTGAAATCCGCCTCGAGCGGGCCGCGGACACGCGACAGCCGACCCCTGCCCCGGCCATACCTGTAGCCTCTATGCCGATGTCCACGAAAGCTCAGACCTCCACCGCCGCGGGTCCTGCGAACTCCGCGGGCGACGGCGAGGCGTCACAGGCAAGCAGCAACGGCTCCGCCGACAGCTTTTCGCTGCCGACGCATACCCGTCGACTGACCGGATGGGGTCGTACCGCTCCCTCCACCTCCGAAGTGCTCTCGACCGGCGATCCGGAACTGATCGCCAAGGCCGTGGCCATGGTCGCGGAGGACAACGAGTCCAAGCCGGCGTACCTGCGACGCGGCGTGATCGCGCGCGGGCTCGGCCGGTCCTACGGTGACCATGCGCAGAACGGTGGCGGCCTCGTCATCGACATGTCGGCGCTGAACAACATCCACCGGATCGACCGTGACAGCCACCTGGTCGATGTGGATGCGGGCGTCAGCCTCGATCAGCTGATGAAGGCCGCGCTCCCGTTCGGCCTGTGGGTTCCGGTCCTGCCCGGCACCCGGCAGGTGACCGTCGGCGGCGCCATCGCCTCCGATATCCACGGCAAGAACCACCACAGCGCGGGCAGCTTCGGCAACCACGTGCGTTCGATCGACCTGCTGACCGCCGACGGCAAGATTCAGCACATCGGTCCCAAGAAGAACGCCAAGCTGTTCTGGGCGACCGTCGGCGGCAACGGCCTGACCGGCATCATCCTGCGCGCCACGATCGAGATGACGCCGACCGAGACGGCCTACTTCATCGCCGACGGCATCAAGACCACGACGCTGGACGAGACCATCGCCGTACACAAGGACGGCTCCGAGGAGAACTACACCTACTCCTCGACCTGGTTCGACGTGATCAGCGCACCGCCGAAGCTGGGGCGCGCCAACGTTTCTCGCGGCCGCCTGGCCAAGTTGGACGAACTGCCGAAGAAGCTGCGCGCCAATCCGCTGAAGTTCGACGCGCCGAATCTGCTGACGGTGCCGAACATCTTCCCGAGTTTCGCGGCCAACAAGCTCACGCTCGGCATGGTCGGCGAGGCGTACTACGCGCTCGGCGGCAACTACACCGGCAAGATCATGAACTTGACGCAGTTCTATCACATGCTGGACGTGGTCTCGGAGTGGAATCGGGCCTACGGATCGGCCGGTTTCATCCAGTATCAGTTCGTCCTGCCGCCCGAGGCGCTGGACGAATTCACCAAGATCATCGTCGACATCCAGCGTTCCGGTCACTACTCGGCGCTCAATGTGCTGAAGTTCTTCGGGCCGGGCAACCAGGCGCCGCTGAGCTTCCCCATGGAGGGCTGGAACATCTGCGTCGACTTCCCCGTGCGTCCGGGCCTCAACGAGCTGGTCACCGAATTGGACCGTCGCGTCCTGGAATTCGGCGGTCGCCTCTACACGGCGAAGGACTCCCGGACCACCGCGGAGACCTTCCACAAGATGTATCCCAAGATCGACGAGTGGATCAAGGTCCGCCGAAGTGTCGATCCCACAGGCGTTTTCATGTCCGATATGGCGAGAAGGCTGGAGCTGCAGTGATCAACGCGGTAGGTAACCCGCAGAACATTCTGCTTTTGGGCGGTACCTCGGAGATCGGCCTCGCGATCGTCGAGGAGTACTTGAAGAAGGGTCCGGCGCGAGTGGTGCTCGCGGCGCTGCCGAACGATCCGTTGCGCGCGCAGTCGGTCGCTCAGTTGGAGGCCGCGGGCGCGTCGAAGGTCGAGATCGTCGACTTCGACGCGCTGGACACCGGCAGCCACCCCAAGGTGATCGAACAGGCCTGGGCCGACGGCGATATCGATGTCGCGATCGTCGCCTTCGCGCTCGACGGCGACGCCGAGGAGCTGTGGCAGAACCAGCTCAAGGCCGTGCGGGTCGCCGAGGTCAACTACACCGCGGGCGTATCGGTCGGCGTGCTCGTCGGCGAGAAGATGAAGGCCCAGGGCTTCGGGCGGATCATCGTCATGTCCTCGGTGGCCGGTGAGCGCGTCAAGCGCGCCAACTTCGTCTACGGCTCCACCAAGGCCGGTCTGGACGGGTTCTATCTCGGCCTGGGCGAGGCGCTGCGCCCGCACGGCCCGCGCGTCACCGTGGTGCGGCCGGGCCAGGTGCGCACCCAGTTCTCCGCGCACGTCGCCGAGGCGCCGCTCACGGTGAACAAGGAAGACGTTGCGGTGCTTGCGGTTTCGGCGTCCGAGAAGGGTAAGGAACTGGTCTGGGCGCCGGGTACGTTCCGCTGGGTCATGATGATCCTGCGCCACGTTCCGCGCCCGATCTTCCGCAGACTTCCCATCTAGATCGGTTCGATTTCGAGCCGCGAAGGAGAGTCGCCGCTACCGAGCGCCGGCTCTCCTTCGTCGTTTCACGAGGACGGCCGCCGGCACAGCGCGAGCATCGCGCCGACGCGAACCGGTTCCACCCGGCTTGTAGGCTCGCGGGCAGATCGGCGGCGAGAGAGGATCCGGAGGCACTGTGCGCGTACTAGTCCGGCAGGTCGGGGGCGGGCTCGGGGAAGCTGTCGTCGGGGCGGTGGTCGCCGCGCTGGTGGCGGCGATCGGGCTGACGGCGATGTCGGCGGTGCAGTGGCCGGCGTTCAACTCCTCCAATGTGACTCGCGCGCTGACCACCGTGGGGCAGGCGGGTGCGGCGGTGCTGCTGGTGCTCGCCATCGTGCTGATCCGGATGCGCCGGTGGCCGTGGGTGGCGAAAGTGCTGTCCTGGGCGGGTATTTCCGCCTTCGTCACGGTGACGCTGGGAATGCCGCTCGCGGCGACCAAGCTGTATCTGTTCGGCATTTCGGTGGATCAGGAATTCCGCACCGAATATCTGACGCGCCTCACCGATACCGCCGCGCTGCACGATATGACCTACGCCGACATTCCGGCGTACTACCCCGCCGGCTGGTTCTGGATCGGCGGACGGGTCGCGAATCTGCTCGGCCTGGCCGGGTGGGAGACGTTCAAGCCTTATGCGATCGTGTCGCTGGCGGTGGCGTCGGTGCTGGCACTCGTGTTGTGGTCCAAGCTGATTCGCTGGGATTGGGCGGTCGCGGTCGCGGCGACGACCACCGCGGTGATGGTGGCGTTCGCCTCCCCCGAGGCCTACAGCGCCGTGCTGGTGATCCTGTTCGCGCCGGCGATGGTGCTGGCGTGGGGTGCGCTGTATCGACCCGCCGAATTCGGGGCGACGGGGAGCCCGGCCGGCGAGCCGCGCACCGCGGGCGGCTGGGGCGCGGCGCTCGGAGCGGGGGCGTTCCTCGGACTGTCGGCGATGTTCTACACGCTGTTCTTCGTGGTCGCGGTCTTCACCGTGGTCCTGATGGGTCTCGTCGCCTGGGCAACCCTGTGGTGGCAGCAGCGCGAGATCGCGGTACATCAGCCGCGCGCTCCGCGGCTGGGCCTCTTCCGCCTGCTGTGGCCGATTCTGCTGCGGCTGATCGTCATGGGCGTGATCGCCGCGATCCTGGCCCTCATCGTCTGGGCCCCGTATCTGGCGAAAGTGCTGACCGGGCATCCGCCGGAATCCAATACGGCCCTGCACTACCTGCCGGAATCCGGTTCGCGGCTGGCGTTCCCGATGTTCGACTTCTCCGAACCGCTGCTCGGTGCCCTCTGCCTGCTCGGCGCCCTCTGGCTGGTGGTGCGGGCCGCGAGTTCGCGACGGGCCCAGGCACTCGCCATCTCGGTGGTCGCGATCTATCTGTGGTCGCTGGCCTCCATGCTGGTCACGGCCGCCGGTACGACGGGGCTGGCCTTCCGGTTGGAACCCATCCTGCAGGTGCTGCTGGCCGCGGCGGGAGCGTTCGGATTCGTCGAGGGCACACGAGCCGTGTACCAAGCCCTCGACGAACCGCGACGATTCCGGGCGGCAACCGCGGTGGTGGCGGTCCTCGGTGCGCTGGCCTTCACACAGAGCATTCCCGGCATCCTGAATGCCGAGATCACCACCGCCTACACCGACACCGACGGCAACGGGGTACGAGCGGACAAGCGCAGCCCCTCGGCGGTGTCGCATTACGGCCACATCGACCAGGTCCTCACCGAGCAGACCGGGCGGCCGCGCGACGAGACGGTGCTCCTCACCGCCGACACGAGCTTCCTGTCCTACTATCCGTATTTCGGTTTCCAGGCCCTGACCTCGCATTACGCCAACCCGCTCGCCGATTTCCCGGCCCGGGCCGCCGAGATCAAGCGCTGGAGCGAGCTGAAATCACCGGCCGAGTTGATCGACGCGCTGAACCACTCTCCGTGGCGCGCGCCGGACGCCTTCCTGTTCCGCCGCAGCGGCGAGAACTACACCCTGCGCCTGGCCGAGGACGTCTATCCCAACGACCCCAACGTGCGCCGCTACACCGTCGAATTCCCGGGGAGGCTCTTCGCCGATCCGCATTTCCGGATCACGGATATCGGGCCGTTCACCCTGGTCGTGCGCTCCTGACCCGCACTGTGGATAACGCTGTGGAATTTTCCCCGTTCCTGTGGATAACCAACGCTCACCCGGCGCCACTTCACTCCAGATGGGTACGGTGGGTGGCTGATTGTCGGCCGAAGGAGTGTTTTACCAGTGGTGCAGGGCGGGCCAGCGGTTCCCGACGAGTCACAGCGTCCGGGGGTGAGCGCGGCCGTTCTGTCCGAGGGGCACGAGCTGCGCACGTCGCCGGAGCCGAGACCCGCGGACAGACCCTCCCGGGGCGCGCGGCTGCTCGACCGGCTGCTCGCGTCCCGCGCAGATCTTGCGGTCGCCGTCCTCTATCTCACTGCCGCTGTGTACGTACTGTCCGGGCAGTGGCGCGACACCGCGCACGGATACCTGGTGAAGAGTGGCCAGGACCAGTCGATGTGGGAGTGGTTCTTCGCCGAAACCGCACATGCGGTGATCCATCGGCACAACCCGCTGGGCACGAATCTGCAGAACTATCCCGACGGCGTGAACATGATGGCCAATACCGCCATGTTCGGCGTCGGGATTCCGTTGACGCCGGTGACCGTGCTGTTCGGCCCGACCGTCACCTTCGCGCTCGTGCTCACCCTGGGTCTCGCCGGAACCGGTTTCGCCTGGTACTGGCTGTTCTCGCGGGAGTTGGTGCGATCCCGTTTCGCCGCCGCCCTGGGCGGCGCGTTCTGCGGCTTCGCACCCGCGATGATCTCGCATGCCAACGCCCACCCCAATTTCGTCGGTCTGGCGATCCTGCCGGTGCTCGCGATCCTGCTCGTCCGGATGGCGCGCCGGGCCGCGTCCGACGAAACGGTGAGCCGGGCGCGGCAAATGCGAGAGGCCGTGGTGCTCGCGGTTCTGGTCGCGCTGCAGATCGCGCTCGGCGAGGAGCCGCTGCTGATCTTCGCCCTGGGCTTCGGCCTGTACGCCCTGGTCTACTACCTGCACGAACCTCGGACCGGGCTGCGGGTGGTACGTGCCGTGACGCCGACCCTGGCGCTGGCCGCGGTGATCACGGTGGCCGCCACGGCGATTCCGCTGTGGTGGCAGTTCTTCGGGCCGCAGAGTTACCGGTCCATCGATCACGGGCCGATGGGCAACGATCTCGAGGCGCTGGTCGAATTTCCCTCGCAATCGCTGGGCGGGGTCTTCGCCCCGGGCAAGACCCCGGCGATCAATCCGACCGAGGAGAACGCCTTCTTCGGCTGGCCGCTGCTGGCCTCGACCGCTGTGACCGCGGTCTGGCTGTGGCGCTCACGCCACCGCGACTATCGGGCGATTCGCGCGGCCACGACGGTGATCGTCGTGTTCAGCGTCCTGTCGCTGGGCGTATCGCTGCGAATCGGCAGGTCCGATACCGGGATCACCCTCCCGTGGCACTGGCTCGACCACGTGCCGCTGCTGAACACCGTGCTGGAGACGCGTTTCACCATGGCCGCGATTCCGGCGCTCGCGGTGATCCTGGCGCTGGGGACGCAGCGAATCCTCGAGTACGCCGGCACCAGCACGAACGACCTGCGGCCGGCGATCTGGTTCACCGCCGTCGCGCTGGCACTGGTCCCGCTGGTCCCCACCGTGCTGCCGGTGACCCATCGCGATCCGACGCCGCGGTTCTTCACCGACGGCACGGTCGGCCGCTATGTCGGCGACGGCTCGGTCGTCATCGCGCCGCCGCCGACCCGGCTCGACGCCCAGCCGCTGAACTGGCAGGTCGATGCCCATTTCGGCTTTCCGCTCGCGGGCGGCTATTTCGTCGGGCCGACGGCCGACAAGAAGGGCCGCTACGGTCCCGACGATCGGCCGACCGCGACGCTGTTGATGCGGGCGCAGAAAACCGATCGGATCCAGCCGGTCGATTCCCGGGCGAGGGCGCAAGCGCTGACCGATCTGGCCTACTGGCACGCCGACGTGGTCGTCCTGCCGCCCACCGAACACGGCGGGGCGATCCGCGCGACCCTCGACCAGCTGCTCGGCATCCCGGGGCAGGTGGTCGACGGTGTCGTCGTCTGGGATGTGCGCGGACTGCGGTGATGCGCCCTGCCACCTCCGGGCCCGTCGCTCCGGTCGCCTAGCATCGCTGGGTGCGCGCAGACTCTCCAGCGTTTCCCCGCATCCGCGTGATCGCCCTCCTTTCGGGCTTGATCGCCGTCGCCCTCGCGGTGCTCACACCGCTGCTACCGGTGCGGGAGGACCGGGCGAGCCTGGATTGGCCGCAGCCGCAATCGGTCCCGGTGAACGCGCCACTGGTGTCGTATGTGCCGCTCACCGTCGACGCCTCGCTGCCGTGCAGCGCGCTACGCGAACTACCCAGCGGCACGGTCTTGTCCACGGTGCCCGCCGACGCACCCAATGCCTCTGCGAAGGGTCTGATCGCCAGGGTCACCGACGAGCCGGGTGGGCGCACACTCTCGGTGCTGCTGCGCGATATTCCGCTGCTCTCGGCGCCGCTGGCCGAGGTGGGTGGCTGCGCGCGCTTCGTCGTCACCTCCACGGCCCAGGCCACGACGGCCGAATTCACCGGTGTGACACGGCAGGACGGCACACCGTTCACCAATACCGTCGGCGGCGATGTGCGACCCCAAATCGTCGGCGTCTTCACCGATCTGACGCGAGCGCAGCTCGGTGACGCCCACCTGCACGCCGCCATCGACTCGCGCTTCTCGTCGACGCCGAGCCCGCTGAAGCTGGCCGCGATCATCGGCGCGGTCGTCTTCACCCTCATCGCACTGATCTGCCTGCACCTGATCGATACCGCCGACGGACGACGACCGCGCCGCTTCCTGCCGGCCCACTGGTGGCGGGTCACCGTCGCGGATGTGGTGGTGCTGGGCACCCTGGTGGTCTGGCACATCATCGGCGCCAACACCTCCGACGACGGCTACATCCTGAATATGGCCCGGGCGTCGAAACATTCGGGCTATATGGCCAACTACTACCGCTGGTTCGGAGTGGCCGAGGCGCCCTTCGGCTGGCCGTACGAGGTGCTGGCGTGGATGACCCGGGTGAGCGACACCGGTTGGTGGATGCGGCTGCCGGCCCTGCTGGCCGGCGTGCTGTGCTGGCTGGTGATCAGCCGGGAAGTGCTGCCGCGCCTGGGTTCTCGCGTCCGTCGCGACACCGTGGCGCTGTGGACGGCGGGGCTGGTGTTCCTGGTCGCCTGGCTGCCCTACGACAACGGCCTGCGCCCGGAACCGCTGATCGCCCTGGGCGCGCTGCTGACCTGGTGCTCGATCGAACGCTCGATCGCGACCGGACGACTGCTGCCCGCCGCGATCGCGGTGTTGATCGCGGCGTTCTCGCTCGCCGCCGGGCCGACCGGCCTGATCTGCATCGCCGCCCTGGTCGCCGGCTCGCGACCGGTCCTGCAGCACATCATCTCCCGCGCCCGCGGCGGCGGTTCGGCCCGCGCGGCGGTACTGCGGTACGGCGCCCTGCTCGCACCGGGCGCGGCCGCCGGAGCACTGGTCCTGGTGGTGGTCTTCGCCGATCAGACACTGGCCTCGGTGATGGAGGCGACCCGGGTCCGCAAGATCATCGGACCGAATGTGGCCTGGTTCGACGAGCGGACCCGCTGGGATTCGCTGCTGATGCTGGCGCCGGACGGCTCGCTGGCCCGCCGGTTCGGCATTCTCGGCATGCTGCTGTGCCTGCTGGTGTGCGTTCTGGTCATGTTGCGCAAGAACGGCCGCATTCCGGGTACCTCGAAGGGCCCTTCGGCCCGCATCCTCGGCATCGTGTTCATGTCGCTGCTGCTGATGATGTTCACGCCCACCAAGTGGACCCACCACTTCGGCGTCTATGCCGGATTGGCCGGTTCGCTCGCGGCGCTGACCGCGGTCGCGGTGGGTATCAACGGAATTCGCGCCCGCTACAACCGCTCGCTGTTCGCGGCCGCGGTGTTCTTCCTGCTGGCGATCACGTTCACCGGATCCAACGGCTGGTGGTACGTCTCCAGCTACGGTGTGCCGTGGTACGACAAGGCGCCGCTGGTCGCGGGTAAGGGCCTCTCGACGCTGTTTCTCGGACTCGCGGTGCTGAGCCTGCTGCTGGCGGCGTATCAGTACTATCGCGAGCCGTATCGAAAGACCGAGGGCCGCAGGCGGTTCGACACCTGGGCGGTGCAACCGCTGACCATCGCGGCCGCGGTCATGGTGCTGTTCGAGGTCGCCTCCCTCGGCAAGGGCGCGATTACGCAATATCCGGCCTATTCCATCGCGAAGTCGAATATCCGTGCCCTGGGCGGACATCCCTGCTCCCTGGCCGACGCGGTACTCACCGAAACCGATACCGCCGATTCCCTGCTGCAGCCCTACTCCGGTTCCGCGGCCGATGCGCTCGGCGCCGACAGTGTGGGCTTCGACCCGAACGGTGTGGCCAAGGACTTGACCGCCGACGCCGAGGAGACGACCACCGGCGGCGCGAATTCGGTCAACGCCGATTCCGCGAACAAGACCACCCGCACCACCACCGCGGGCACCGGCGGCGGCACCACACAGCAGGCGGGCGTCAACGGCAGCACCGTCGCATTGCCGTTCGGTCTGGATCCGGCCCGCACACCGGTGCTGGGCAGCTACACCACCGGGACCAAACAGCAGGCGCATCTGACCTCGGGCTGGTACCGGATGGACCTGCCCGGCGCCCGCCAGGATCCGGACCGCAAGGTCCTGGTGATCACCGCGGCCGGACGGATCAAATCGGTGAACGCCGACGGCGTGGTCACCTACGGCCAGGATCTGCGCGTCGAATTCGGCGACCGCGCCGCCGACGGCACCGTGCGGCCGCTGGGCTCGTTCGTGCCGCTGGATATCGGCGGCGCGCCGTCGTGGCGGAATATGCGGGTGCCGCTGGACCGCATTCCGGACGGGACCAACGCGGTGCGGATCGTGGCGGTCGCCAACGATCTGACGCCGCGGCAGTGGCTCGCGGTCACACCGCCACGCCTGCCGAAGCTCGCCACCCTCGATTCGGTGGTCGGACACACCGATCCCGTCCTCGAGGATTGGCACGTCGGCCTGGCCTTCCCCTGCCAGCGTCCGTTCGACCACAAGGACGGCGTGGCCGAGGTGCCGAAGTGGCGCATCCTGCCGGACCGGGTCGGTTCCGACGCCTCCAACGCCTGGCAGGACGATATCGGCGGCGGTCCACTGGGCTGGACCGGATTGTTGCTGTCGGCCCAGACCATCCCCGCCTATCTGAACGACGACTGGAGCCGCGACTGGGGTTCGCTGGAACGGTTCACCCCCTACGTCCCGGAGGCGCGCCAGGCCGATGTCGGGGTGACGGTTCGGACGCGCTGGGGCTGGGCCAAGGATGCGCCCATCAAAGTGAAATAGCAGGTCGACCGGTATGTAGCGGAAGTACGGGCAACGGTTCGGAAAATCGATAGGTCCGAACCGTTCCCGTGAACACGGTCACTCTCAGTGTGGGCAGATAACATCACCATCCGTGCCCGACGCCGCAACAGCTGTCTTGACCAAACCGCCGGTCGCCGAACAACCGGTGACGTCGCGCGATTTCCGCACCGCCCGGATGATCGCCGTGATCGCCGGCCTGCTCGGCGCGATCTTCGCGCTCGCCACCCCGTTTCTGCCGGTCCAGCAGACCACCGCCGAGGTGAACTGGCCGCAGGGCGGGAGCATCGGCAATGTCGAGGCGCCGCTGATGTCGCAGGTCCCGGTGGATCTGCGGGCATCCATCCCGTGTTCGACGGTGGCCGCGCTGCCCCAGGGCGGCATGCTGCTCAACACCGCGCCGCCGCAGGGCGACCGCTCCGCGCTCGAGGGCATGTTCGTGCGTGTCACCAGCGATTCGGTCGACGTGGTCGACCGCAACGCGATCGTCGCCTCCGCGAAGCGCAGCGAGCTCGAGGGCTGCACCGCCATCACCATCACCTCCGATATCGACCGCACCTACGCCCACTTCGAGGGCCTGACCAAGCAGGTCGAACGGCCCACCGCCGACGGCGGCACCGAAACCGTGACCGTGCCGGTGGACGGCGCCCTGCAGGGTGATCTGCGGCCGCAGGTGGTCGGCGTGTTCTCGGATCTGAAGGGCGCGGCGCCGGCCGGGCTGTCGTTCCACATGACCGTCGATTCCCGCTTCTCGTCCTCGCCGACCGTGATCAAACTGGTCGCGATGATCGCCGCGGTGCTGTGCACACTCATCGCGCTGGCCGCACTCGGCCGCCTCGACACCAGCGACGGCCGCGGCCACCGCCGCTTCTTCCCCGCGCACTGGCTGAAGCCGACCTGGGCCGACGGCGCGGTCCTGGGCATTCTGCTGGTGTGGCACTTCATCGGCGCCAATACCTCCGACGACGGCTACATCCTGACCATGGTGCGAGTGGCACCGCACGCGGGCTATCTGGCCAACTACTTCCGCTGGTACGGCGTGCCGGAGGCGCCGTTCGGCTGGTACTACGACGTCATCCAGGTCTTCGCGCAGATCTCCACGGCCAGCCCGTGGGTGCGCATTCCCGCGCTGCTGTGCGGAATCCTGTGCTGGATGGTGATCAGCCGCGAGGTGGTGCCACGACTGGGCCGCAGCGTGCGGACCTCGAAGGTCGCGCTGTGGACCGGCGGGCTGGTGTTCCTCGCCTTCTGGCTGCCCTACGACAACGGCCTGCGCTCGGAGCCGATCGTCGCGCTGGGCGCGCTGCTGACCTGGGTGTCCATCGAACGCGCGATCGCCACCGGACGCCTGTTGCCCGCCGCCGGCGCGGTACTGGTCGCGGCGTTCACCCTCGCCGCGGCGCCGACCGGCCTGATGTGTGTGGCCGCCCTGCTCGCCGGTATCCGGCCGCTGATTCGAATCGTGGTGCGCCGCAAGCGCGACCTGCAGGCGCGTGCCGGTAGCGGCTGGCGCGCTTCGGGATTCGTATCCTCACTACCGTTGCTGGCGCCGATCGCGGCGGCCGGTTTCCTGGTGCTCACCGTCGTCTACAGCGACCAGACCTTCGCCGGGATCCAGGAGGCCAACCGCGTGCGGCGCCTCACCGGTCCGAACCTGGCCTGGTACGAGGACTACCTGCGCTACTACTACCTGTTCGTGCAGACCGTCGACGGCTCGGTCTCGCGCCGGTTCGCCTTCATCGTGATGATCCTGTGCCTGATCACCACCGCCCTGGTGTTGTTGCGGCGCAAGCAGATTCCCGGCATCTCCAGCGGTCCGACCTGGCGGTTGATCGGGGTGGTCTGCGGAACCATCTTCTTCATGATGTTCAACCCGACCAAGTGGACCCACCACTTCGGCGCGTACGCGGGCATCGCGGGTGCGCTCGCGGCGGTGACCGCGGTCGCGGTTTCGGCGACGGCGCTGCGGTCGCGCAAGAACCGCTCGATCTTCCTGGCCGCTCTGTTGTTCGCTCTGGCGCTGTCGTTCTCCGGCACCAACGGCTACTGGTACGTCTCGAGTTACGGCGTGCCGTGGTTCGACAAGACGGTCTCCCTGCACGGCTTCCAGTCCAACACGCTGATGCTGGTGCTGTTCGGCCTCGCGCTCGCGGTGGTGGCCTGGCAGGCGCTGCGCGAGGGTTACGCCAAACCGCCGGAGAGTTCGAAATCCTCGCGCGGCAAGCGCATTCGCCGGTTCGCGGCCATTCCGCTGACGCTCGTCGCCGCGGCGATGGTGTTGTTCGAGGTGCTGTCGCTGGCCAAGGGCGCTGTGACCCAGTACCCGGCCTACTCACTGGCCCGGGGCAACGTCGACGCGGTCGACGGCAACCGCTGCGGAATCGCCGATGACGTTCTGGTCGAGTCGAACCCGAACCAGGGCCGGTTGAATCCGATCATCGATCCCGCGCATCCGCCCAAGGACAACGATCCGCTGGCCGGTGTCGACCCGACCGGCTTCGATCCCAACGGCGTGCCGACCGATCTGAAAGCCGATGCGGTGGAGGTGAAGCCGGGCACCGGTAACACCTCCAACCAGTCGGTGGGCGCGAACTTCGCCGAGGGACAGAACGCGGGCACCGGCGGCGGCACCTCGAAAGAGGCCGGGATCAACGGCTCCACGGTGGCACTGCCCTACGGCCTCGACCCGAAGGCGACCCCGGTGATGGGCAGCTATCAGCAGGGCCTGCAGCAGCCCGCGCATCTGACCTCGAGCTGGTACGAACTGCCCGCTCGCTCGGCCGATGCACCGCTGGTGGTCATCTCCGCGGCCGGCCGCATCCTGTCCTTCGACCAGACCGGGGCGCTGCAGTACGGCCAGGACCTGAAGCTCGAGTACGGCAAACGCCAGCCCGACGGTTCGGTGAAATTCGAGGGCAGCTACGTCCCGCGCGATATCGGCCCGGCGCCGTCGTGGCGCAACCTGCGCGTTCCGCTGTCGGAGATCGCCGCGGACGCCGATGCGGTGCGGATCTCGGCTAATCGCAATGTGCTGATCGGTGACCAGTGGCTGGCGTTCACACCGCCGCGAGTGCCGAAGATGGTCACGCTGAACAACTTCCTGGGCTCCGAGCAACCGGTGCTCGAGGACTGGGCGGTGGGCCTGCAGTTCCCGTGCCAGAACCCGTTCCCGCACCGTTACGGCGTGGCGAGCATGCCGAACTACCGCATCCTGCCCGACCGCCCGCTCGCGGTGAGCTCGACCGACACCTGGCAGGCCGAGGAATTCGGCGGCCCGCTCGGTTTCACCCAGATGCTGGCGAGCTCCACCACGATCCCGACCTATCTGAAGGACAACTGGGCTCGTGACTGGGGCACCTTGGAGCGCTACGACCGGTACTACACCGATGCCACACCGGCGAAGGTGGACACCGGCACCGCGACGCGCTCCGGATTCTGGAGTCCGGGACAGCTGCGCGTGTTCTGATCGTCGCTGCATACGACCACGGCGGGGGGGGGGGGGGCCGGGGGCCGGGCCCCCCCGGGGGGGGGGGGGGGGGGGGGGGGGGGGGGGGGGGGGGCCCCGGATTTGGGCCCCCCTCCC
>NZ_LZML01000198.1:0-38177 GCF_001665695.1 Nocardia sp. 852002-51101_SCH5132738
GGCCGACCACCCTTTTTTACTTTTTGGCGTTGGGGGGTTGGGTCTGTTTTTTATACGTCTCTGGGGGGGGGGTGGTGCGACCGTCGTCGTCACCGGCGGCGTGGGGGCCTCCGCGCGGCCGGAAACTCCGGTCGTGGGGACCGGAGTGGCGGCGTCGTCGTGCAGCAGCAGGGCCGCCGCGATGCCACCGAGGACGAGACCGGCGGTGGCCGCGGCCGCCGCGATGAGCAGCGGGGTGCGTCGACTGCGCTTCGGCTCGGCCGGTGGCACTTCCGCCGGGGCGGCCACGGTGGCCGCGACGGTCATGGCGGCGGGTTCGGCCTCGGGCGCGGGTTCGGCGGCGGGCATCGCCGCCGAATACGCCTGAACCGTCCCGTCGGCGGCGTGGACCGCGGGCAGCACATCGGTGACCACCAGCGCGTTCTCGGTGCCGGTCGGATCGGGCGGGGTGGTCCCGGCCGGAGTCGCGAGCACAGCTGCCAGGGCCGCGCGGGCAGCGTCGCGCGCATGACCGCGGCTGTCCTCGGAGGCCGGCAGGTCGGCGTCGCTGACCAGAACCACCGAGCGCAGCCCCAGGTAGTCGAGGGCCTCGCGCAAACCGCGCACATACTCGGCCGGCCAGTCGCCGGGATGGGTGGCATAGAACTCGGCCGGGCCGCTCAGATGCTCGGCGGCCAGGTTGATCAGGCAGAAGATCGCCGTTGCCACCAGATCCTCGGCGCGGTAGGCCTCCCCGTCGTCGACGGTGATACCGGCGGGATCACCGACCGACCGGACGAATCCGGTGATCGAGTGGGTATGTCCGGGCGGCGCCTCACCACCGAGCGCGGTATCGCCCTCGTCGGACATGTGCAGCACCGACTCGCGCGCGATGTACAGGGGTTCGGGCGTCTCGTCGGTTTCGCCACCGCTGGTGACGATCGCCGCGATGCACTCATCCTCGGCGATCCGCAGGCCCACCCCTGTGGCCATCCTCAATACCTCGCTTCGGTGTCTCGAGCGCGCCGATCACACGAGTAGCGAACCGTGTCCCATTGCGCGGAGCATCGACAATAACTCCGAGCGCGATCCGGCTCCGATTCGACGCCGGATCCGCGCGACATGATGCTCCACCGTCTTCGCGGAGATGTACAGTCGAGCGCCGATTTCCCGGTAGGTGAGGCCCAGCAGGACCAGCTCGGCCACCTCGCGCTCGCGCTCACTGAGGACCGAGGCCGCCGCCGGTTCGGGGGTCGCGGTACGCGGAGCGGCCGGAGTCCGCTCGGGCGCGGCCGTGGGCCGGGAGCCGGTGCGGACCGTGCGGGCCAGTTTCAGCAGGGCTGTCGCGGTGGCCGGATCGCCGGCGCTCAACGCCGCCTCACTGGCCAGCCGGGCCGCATCCCAGACCATGCCGATCGCGGCCAGCCGTCGCACCGCGGCCGTCACCCGATCCTCGGCGACCTCACCGCGCAGCACCAGCACCCAGGTGCGGCCCGCGTCGGCGAGAATCGCGGCATGCGGATCACCTGCCTGCGCGGCCGTTTTCAGCAGTCGAGCGGGTGGCATCAGTTCGTCCGGGCGCTCGTGGGCGATCGCGGCCTGAATCTCGTACCAGTGGAACACATTTGCCCAGGCCGGGGGATTTCCCGCACTGCGCAACACATTTCGCGCCGCCTCGACCAGCCGGGCTATCCGTTCCTGCTCGCCGAGGCGGATGGCGGCCAGCCACAGCTCACCGATCGGCAGCAGCGCGGGCAGATCGGCGTCGACCTCGTCGAAGGTCGGATAGGCGGCCTCCCAGGCGCGCAACAGGATTCCGTGGTCTCCCGCGCGGCGGGCCAGGCCGACCAGGACGCCGTGCGCGAGCAGGCGATCGCGCGGGGGCAGGGCGGTGGTGTCGACGGCCGCGACCGTCCCGGCGGCGGTCTGTTCGTCACCGCCGAGCATCGCCGTCCATGCCGTCAGCACCCGGATCTGCGGATCGTGCGGATCGGTGCCGCGCAGGGCGTCGGCGGCGCGGCGGGGTTCACCCATACTCAGGCACAGCAGCGTCGCGAGCGCGACCGGCGCGCACGGCAGCATGCGATCCTCCGACGCGGCCGTGCGGGCCAGCTGGATCAGAGCGGCCGCGGCCGACGTTGCGGCACTGCGAGATTCGCCGGTGATGCTCTGCGCCAGCGCGGTGGCGAAACGGCCGGTGCGGGCATTGGATTCCGTGGGCGGCCACTGCGCCGCCGAACCCGACACCGCTTGCGCGTCGCCGACCGCTCCGGCGAGGTGGAACACCGCCGCGGCGGTCGCCCAGTCGGCGCCGGTGCGGGCGGTGCCGAGCCAGGCGTACAGCTGCACCGCCCGGCCGATCAGTCCCCGGCGGGCATGGACGCTCGCGCTGATCCGCACGGCGGCGGCGAGATCCGCGGGTGGCGCGTCGCTGCGCGCGAGTACGGGTTCGGCCAAGCGCAAAGCGGATTCGTCGTCACCGCCGAGGGCGGCCGCGGTGGCGCGGGGGATGGCGATCCGCTGTGCGTCGTACCCGCTGGCCACGGCGGCGGTGTAGTACCGGCTCGCGTCGCTGCCCGCGTTTTCGGCTGCGGCGCGCAGGAATTCGGCCAGCCGATCGTCGCGGACCCCGGATTCGGCGAGCTGCAAGGCCGTGTGGTCGCGCAACAGCCCGGCCTCGAGGCGGGCGGTGAGCAGGCGGCGCTGAATCGAGACGAACCGGCGTTCGCCGACCAGGGTGCGCAACGGTTCGATCGCGGGACCCAGCAACAGGTCGGCATCGGTGATCAGGGCCCCGGCGCGGGCCCGGTCGACGAGTCCGACCGCCGTCGTCTCGTCGGTGCCGAGCACCTCCGCCAGCTCACTCGGATCGAGGCCGGCGCCGGTGGTGGCGACCGTCAGCACCTCGAGCAGTTGCGGTTCGGTATCGTCGAGAAGGGCTCGCGCCCAGCTGGTTACGGCCTGGTCGACGGCCTCGATGCCGCCCTCGAGCCGGGTGGCGCAGGCGGCGGTGAGCGCGGCCACCACGCCACCCGGGATGCCGCCGGTGTGCCGGTGAATGTGGTCGGCGACCGGACGCGGCACGGTCATTCCCAATTCGCGGGCGAACGGAGCGATATCGGCGGTGCCCAGCGGCCGGAGTTCGATCACCCGGCCGCGTCGCGACACCGCGTCCGCCAGCGCGCGCAGGGCGCTGTCGTGCGGTTGCGGCCGGGTCGCGACGATGATCGTGCGCGAATCCGATTCCACGGCGGCGCACAGCTTTTCCAGCTGTAGCTGGTCCAGGGTGTGGGCGTCGTCGACGACCACGGCGGCGCGGGTATCGGGCGGGGTGGTGGTCGCGCTCACATTGTCGAAGCAGCCGATACCGCTGCGCCGCAGGCGATTTCGCACCGCGGCTAGCAGCGTGGACTTCCCGGTGCCGCACCGTCCCCGAATCAGGTAGACGAGCGGATCCGGGGAGTCCGAATCCAGTTCCCGAAGAATCTCCCGCGCGCCCTGAAGGGCGCCGTATGCCACCGCGAGGTTGCCGACCACTGTCACCGATCCTCAGTTGCCTTCGTGGGGCAGCACCTTGCCCGGTGCCTGCAGCACCGTGCCGAGGGTGTTGCCTGTCTGGTCGAGACCGTCGTTCAGCGTGTTGCCCAGCGTATTTCCCAGCGAACCACCGGGAGAGCTCGGAGTGGTGGGCTGGGAGGGCACCGAGGGCGCGGACGGCGTCTGGACGGGCGTCTGCGGGGGTGCCTGCGGGGCAGGGGAATTGGGTGCCGGGGAGTTCTGTGCCGGCGTGTCCGGGGCCGCCGCGGAGGCGGGGGCCGGTGAATTCGGGGCCGGGGAATTCGGGCCGGCGGAATTCGGTGCGGCCGTGCCCGGGGCCGGGGCACCCGCCGAGTTCTCGGCGGCCGTGCCGGCGCGGGTGGTGCCGGTGTTGTTCGCGGCCGTCACCGGGCTCCCGGCCGTCGGATGCGCGGGGTCGGTGGCGCCGGCCGGGGCGACACCCGCCGAGGTCGCCGCATGAGCCGCGGACGTCGCCGCCGCGGGAGCGGGCGACGAATTCGACGGACTTCCCGCGGTACCCAGGGCCAGGGTGCCGGTGGCCACCGCGCCCACGGCGATCGCGGCGCCGGCGATGAAGGCGACGCGGCGCCACCGGCTGGTTCCGGCCGGCGGGGCGGTATCGGCGGGCGGCGGTTCGACGACGGTCCGGTCGCCGATCGCCGGCAGGGCCGTGGTCGTGGCGTCGTCGGAAAGAGCTTGTGGCTCGGTCGAATCGAGCGCGAGATCGGGTACGGCCAGGGCCGCGGCGTGATGCTGCGCGTCGGTGTACAGGTCCGCCGCGAGCAACGTCGCTCCCCGGGCGCTGAGCGAACCGGGATCGGCGACCGGGGCGATCGGGATCGCGAACTCGCCGGAGATCAGTTCGGTGAGCAGGCCGATGGATGCGCCGCCACCGGTGAGCAGGATCCGACCGACCTGGTCGATGCCCACTCCCGCGCGCCGCACCGCCTCGTGCACGAGGTTCAGCGAATCCGTGAGCGGTCCGCGGAACAGATCCTCCACATCGTCACGCACCAGGCGCACATCGCGCGCGACACCGGCCAGACGGACCGGAACCATCGTGGCGGTCTCGGTCGAAAGCCGGTGTTTCGCGTCGGCGCAACGGTTTCGCAGTATCGACAATTCGCGCTCGACAACCGGGTCGAACGGGTCGAAATCCGTTTCTCCCAATGCATTTGCCAGCACGTAGCGCATCGTCAGCAGATCGAATTCCGCGCCGGAGACCTCGGTGGAGCGAACCGGTTCGCCCAGCAACCCCGAGTGCGGGCCCGAACCCACGACCGACACCGTGGTGCCGGTGGCGCCGGAGTCGTAGATCACGACGGGGGTGTCGGGCGGGAAGGGCGTGCTCGCCTCGAGCCGACGGAGCGCGGCGAGTGGTTCCGCGACCAGTACCACCGCTTCGCCGCCGGCGCGGTCGAGCGCGCGGCGCTGTGCCTCGACGATGTGCGCGGACCACCACGCCGGTACGGTCGCGACCACGGAATCCGGATCGAAATCGGCGACGACCTGGGAGATCGTCTCGGCGACCAGATCGGCGGCTGCGACCGAAGAGCCGTCGGGCAGGAGAATATCGACCGGATCGCCCACGCGGGACAATAGATTCTCCGACAATTCGGGCGCCGATCCGAAACGGTGGCGACGAATGTGAACAGAGACATTTTCCGGGTCGGCGCTCGCGGAAGTGGAGCCGGTCGCGGCGACTGTGCGCGACGACCCGACCGTGATGCCGAGCGTCAGGCCCTGAGTCATTCGAGAACCCCTGTCGTTGGTATTTGCGGTCGTCACGAATATTTGCGGTCGTCACGATCTATCCCACTGTCGGTTGCCGGGGGGCCGCCGTTACCCCTGATCCGGAAGCTTTGGGGAAAGTCCCCTAATGCGCCGGATTCCCCTATCGGGGCCGATACGGAAATCAGGGGATTCGCCCCGTTTCGCGTAACGCCGGGGCTTCTTAGCGTGAAAGGCAATTCGACTGCTGCGGATCGACGATGGTCCGCCGATCCAGGAGACGATCTGCGATGACCCCCAACGCCATTCTCGAATTCATCCTCAACCTGTTGCGCGACCACGAGGCCGCCGTCGGTTACTGCACCAACCCGACCGAATCGCTGTGCGCGGCCGGACTCGAGGCGGTGACGCCGGAGGATATCGCCGCCGTGGCGCCGATGGTCGCCGAATCCGCCCTGGTCACGGGCGGCTCGCAGCTCGCAGCCATCGTGGCGGCCGGTGGCGGCGCGGCGGCCGGCGGTGGTCTCGGCGCGGCGGCCGGCGGCAGCGGTGGGCTCGCGGGCGGCCTGGCCGGCGAAGCGGGTGCGATCAGCGAGGCCAACCTGGGCGCCGGGGCCGCGCTCGGTGGTGAAACCGGAATCGAGGCCGGCGCGGGCCTCGGCCTCGGTGCGGGACTGGGTGCCGACCTGGGGGCGGGGCTGTCCGCCGGACTGGGCGCCGCCGCATCGGTGGGCGCGGGCGCCGCGGCCGGGCTCACCGCCGGACTGGGCGCCCTGACCGGGGTCGCGGTCGGACTCGGCGGCGCGCTCTCGGGCACCGGCACCGCCGGCACCGATCTCGGCCTCTCCGCCGGAATCGAAGGCGCCGCCGACACCATCGCGCAGGCGGGTGCCGACCTCTCCACCGAGATCGGCACCGGAATCCAGGCCGGAATCTCCTCCACCGCAACAGGTTTGACCGAAGCGACGGCAGGTCTCGGCGCCGGCATCTCCGGCCTCGGCGCCGGGCTCGGCGGAGCGCTGAGCGGCGCGGCCGAAGCCGGCGTGGGCTTGGGAACCGAACTCAACGGAGCGCTCGGGGGTGCGGCCGACGCCGGTGCCGGCCTCGGCGCAGCCCTCGGAGGTGCCCTGAACGCCGGAGGTGAACTCGGCACCGGACTCGAAACCGGTCTGGGCGCGGGGCTCGGCGGTGCCCTGGGTGGCGCGGCGGAAGCCGGTGCCGGCCTCGGGGCCGCCCTGGGCGGTGCGGCAGCAGCGGGCGCGGGTCTCGGCGGTGCGCTGGGTGGTGCGCTGAATGCGGCGGGTGACCTGGGTGCGGGGCTGTCCGGTGCGGCGGGCGCCGCGACCGGGGTGGGCTCCGAACTGGGTGGCGCGTTGGGCGGTGCGGCGAATGCCGGTGCCGGTCTCGGTGTTGCGCTGGGCGGTGTTGCCGATGCGGGAGCGGGTCTCGGTGGTGCGCTCGGCGGCGCGGCGGAGGCCGGGGCGGGGCTCGGCGGTGCGCTGAATGCGGCCGGTGACCTGGGCGCGGGGCTGTCCGGTGCGGCGGGTGCGGCGACCGGGGTGGGCTCCGAACTCGGTGGCGCTTTGGGTGGCGCGGCGAATGCCGGTGCCGGTCTCGGTGGCGCGCTGAACGTGGCGGGTGACTTGGGTGCGGGTTTGTCCGGTGCTGCCGATGCCGCGACCGGCGCGGGCTCCGAACTCGGTGGTGCTTTGGGTGGCGCAGCCGACGCGGGTGCTGGGCTCGGTGGTGCGGCGGAGGCCGGTGCGGGGCTCGGTGGTGCGCTGGGCGGTGCGCTGAATGCGGCCGGTGACCTGGGCGCGGGCTTGTCCGGTGCGGCGGGTGCGGTGACCGGGGTGGGCTCTGAGCTGGGAGGCGCCTTGGACGGTGCCGCCAACGCGGGTGCTGGTCTGGGAGGTGCGCTGAGTGGTGCGGCGAATGCCGGTGCGGGTGTGGGTGGTGCGCTGAATGCGGCGGGTGACTTGGGTGCGGGGCTGTCCGGTGCTGCGGGTGCGGCGAGCGGGGTGGGCTCCGAACTCGGTGGCGCGTTGGGCGGCGCGGCGAATGCCGGTGCAGGACTGGGAGGCGCGCTGGGCGGTGTTGCCGATGCGGGTGCCGGCCTTGGTGGTGCGCTGAATGCGGCGGGTGACTTGGGGGCGGGGTTGTCCGGTGCGGCGGGTGCTGCGACCGGGGTGGGGTCCGAGTTGGGTGGTGCTTTGGGTGGTACGGCCGACGCGGGCGCTGGTCTCGGTGGTGCGCTGGGTGGTGTGGCGGACGCCGGTGCGGGACTGGGCGGTGCCTTGGGTGGTGCCGCCAATGCTGGTGCGGGGCTGGAAGGTTCGTTCGGGAATTCGGTCCATACGGGTGGCGATCTGGGTGGTGCGCTCGGCGGTGCGACGCAGGTCGGAGCCGACCTCGGTGGTGCTCTCGGGGGTGCGGCCCACGCGGGTGCCGGACTCGGTGGAGAACTCGCGGGCGGCGCTGGGCTCAGTGGCGCACTCGGGGGAGCGGCGAATGCGGCTGCGGGCCTTGGGGGTTCACTCAGCGGGGCGGCCGATGCCGGTGCCGGGATCGGGGGCGATCTGTCGGATGCGACACAGGCGGCCGGAGATTTGGGCGGGGCGCTGAGCGGTGCTGCGCAGGGTGGTATCGGTGGTGCACTGAACGGTGCCGCGAATGCCGGAGCAGGACTGGGCGGCGCTGCGAATGCCGGTGCGGGGCTCGGTGGTGCCTTGGGTGGTGCGGCGAATGCCGGTGCCGGACTGGGTGGTGCCTTGGGTGGTGCGGCGAATGCCGGTGCCGGACTGGGCGGTGCCCTGAACGGTGCGGCGAACGCCGGTGCCGGACTGGGCGGTGCCCTGAACGGTGCGGCGAACGCCGGTGCCGGTCTCGGTGGTGCCCTGGGCGGCGCCGCGAATGCCGGTCTCGGTGGGGCGCTCGGCGGTGCTGCGAATGCCGCCGCGGGACTCGGGGGTGCCGCCGGTATCGGAGCGGGGCTCGGCGGGGCGGTGGCTTCGGGGGCGCAGGGTGCGACCGGGTTGGAGACCGGGTTGTCCGGTGGTCTCGGCAGCGGTGTGCACACCGGGGCGGATCTGTCCGGGGCCGCGGCCTCGGGTGCGCATGCGGCCGGGGATCTGTCGTCCTCGCTGTCGGGTGCGGTGACGTCCGGTGTGAACAGCGCGACCGGCCTCGGAACCTCTCTGTCCGGATCAGCGGATGCGGGCGTCCACAGTGCCGGCGACTTGGCGACCTCGCTCTCGGGAGCGGGCGCCAGTGCCGTGCACAGTGCCGGCGACCTGGGCACGTCGTTGTCCGGCGCGGGCGCGGGGGCTGTGCACAGTGCGGCCGACCTGGGGACATCGCTGTCCGGGACCGCCGCGTCGGGTGTGCACAGTGCCGGTGACCTCGGAACCTCGTTGTCGGGGACCGCGGAGTCCGGTCTCCACGGTGCGGGCGATCTGTCGACCTCGCTGTCGGGCGCGGCGGATTCGGGGTTGCACGCGGGCGCCGATGCGAGCTCGGGTCTGACGGGTTCGGTCGACTCGGGGCTGCACGCGGGCACGGATGCGTCCTCGGCGCTCTCGGGTACGGCCGCCGGCACCTGGTCCGGTGTCGATGTGTCGCACGCGTTCGGCAGCGGTGTCGGCACCGATATCTCCGGCGTCGGCGCCTCGGGTATCGGCGGCGGCGTGGACAGCGCCCTCGGTGCGCACAGCGGCATCGACAGCACTCTGGCGGCGGGCGGCAACAGCTCGCTGTCGGGCGGGCTCGACACCGGCGGTCACACGGATTCGAGCCTGTTCGGTGACACCTCCGGCCACGCCTCGACCGTCACCGATACGCACGCCTCCGGCGACATCACCGGCGGACTGCTGCACTGAGGGTAGCGAAGAATCGGTTCGGTCAACGAAACAAGTTGGGGTGCAACGAAAATGAGCAGTGTGGTCGTGGCGGACACCGCCCCGGAGGTGCCTGCCTCACCGCTGTCGCGGATTCTCGCCGAAACCATCACCGCCGCGCGCACCGCCGATCGCGACGATCTGGTCGGCCGGCTGGAGGTGCTGGCCGACCGGATCCGCGACCCCCGCCGCCGCATCGTGGTGGTGGGCCTGGGCAACCAGGGCAAGAGTCAATTCGTCAACGCGCTGCTGAATCTCGACATCAGCCCGGTCGGAGACGATGCGACCACCGGGGTGCCGATCGTGCTCTCGCACGGCCCGCAGGCCCGGGCCGAGACCGTCGTCACCACGCCGTCCGGTGACGAGCGGGACAACCGGCGGATTCCGCTGCCGCTCGGCGATATTCACACCGTCACGCCGCAGTCTCCGCACGGCCGCGTGGCGCGGGTGGAGATCGAGTTGCCGAATCCGCTGCTGGCCGACGGGATCGTCGTCATCGACACCCCGCCGGTCGGCGGCCACGCAACCGCCACGGCCGCAGCGGTTCTCGCCCTGGCCCCGGCCGCCGATGCGGTGCTGCTGCTCTCGGATGCCTCCACCGAGCTGACCGAACCGGAGGTCGACTTCCTGCGGCAGGTGCGCGAACTGTGCCCGGCCGTGGCGCTGATCCTCAGCAAGATCGATCTGTATCCGCATTGGCGGCAGGTATTGCAGGCCGACCAGGCGCATCTGGAGCGCAATCGGCTGGCGCTGCCGATCATCCCGGTTTCGGCGCTGCTGCGCAGCCACGCCATGCGGCTGCAGGATCAGCAACTGGGCCGGGAATCCGGTTTCGGTGTCCTGTTCGACTTCCTGCGGGAGCAGGTGGTCGCTCGGGACGAGGCGGCGGCGCAACGCGCGGTGGCTCTCGACATCTCCTCTGCCGCAGAACATCTCGCACTGGCGCTGAGCAGTGAACTGGTCGCCCTGCGCGACCCCGAACGCGGTGCGGCCGCCATCCGCGAACTGCGCACCGCGAAGGCGCAGGCCGAGGAGCTGCATCGCCGGACCGCGACCTGGCAGCAGACGCTGGGCGACGGCGTCACCGATCTGGCCGGCGATATCGACCACGACCTGCGAGATCGGTTGCGCGCCATCGGCAGGACCGCCGAGGAATGGATCGACGAGAACGATCCCGGCCGGCTGTGGGATCAATTGGAACAGTGGCTGATGCAAACGACCGACACCGCCATCGGCGACAACCTGCTGTGGACGCATCATCGCGCCATCCACTTGGCCGAGCGGGTGGCCGAGCACTTCCTCGAATTCGGCGCGGTGGATCTGCCTGCGGTGCGGTCGGGTTCGGAATTGGAGGAATCGCGGGTGGCGTCGGTGACGCTCGCCGATCTCGAGCCGGATCTCGGCATGGGCCACAAGTTGCTCGTCGGTATGCGCGGTTCCTACGGCGGTATGGTGATGATCGGCCTGGCCAGTACGGTCGCGGGCCTGGCGCTGATCAATCCGGTGTCGCTGGGCGCGGGTGTGCTGCTGGGCGGCAAGGCGTTTCGCGACGACAAACGAGAACGGCTGGCGCGCAAGCGCGGCGAGGCGAAGATGGCGGTGCGCCGCTACCTCGACGATGTGAGTTTCGAGGCGGGCAAGGAGTCGCGCGACCGGCTGCATCGCATCCATCGCATTCTGCGCGATCACTTCACCGGCATCGCCGACCGCAGTCTGCGTTCGATCAACGATTCGCTGCAGGCCGCGCAGGATGCCGCCGGAGTGGCCAACGCCCAGCGCACGCAGCGGGGCGCGGAACTCGAGCGGCAATTGCGAGTGGTGGCCGAGCTGCGACGTCATGCCGATGCGATGCTGCCGCCGGCGGGCCCGTCCGGACGTCATGCGCGGGGGGCACAGTCCTGACCCACGGCACCGGGACTCCGAGCCTGCGGCCCCGGGATTCTCAGCCCACGGCACCGGGATTCACAGCCTGCTCGGGTACGGTCGACGCGTGAGTTACCAGGTCAGCGACCAGACGCCGGGCATCGTGGGGGAGGCGCGCCGGTTGGTTTCGGCGGCCCGCCACGCCTATGCGCCGCGGTCGCGCCCCGCCGCGATGCTCGGTGACTGTGCGCGCCGCCTCGACCAACCGCTGCGGGTGGCGCTGGCCGGGCAGCTCAAAGCCGGTAAATCGACGCTGCTCAATGCGCTGGTCGGACAGGACATCGCACCGACCGATGCCACCGAGTGCACGCGGATGGTGACCTGGTACCGCCACGGCCCGGCCCCGCGCGTGAGCGCCCTGGCCGCCGACGGCGCGAGCGCCGATGTGGTGGTGCGGCGCACTCCCGGCGCCGACGGCCTGCCCGGGGCGCACGGTCTGAGTTTCGACCTGTCGGCGCTGCGCTGGAACGCCGCCGGTGAGCACGAGGTCGACCATCTGGATGTGCAGTGGCCGGCCGCCACCCTGGCTCGCACCACCATCATCGATACCCCGGGCACCTCGTCGCTGTCGCGGGAGGTGTCGCTGCGCACCTCACGGCTGCTCACGCCCGACGAGAATGCGGCGGTGACCGTTCCCGAGGCCGACGCGGTCGTCTATCTGCTGCGCCGGCTGGACGCCTCCGATATCGGGTTCCTGGAACGCATCGGCGCGGGAGGTACTGCCCGGCAGGGTGTTTCGGGTCCGCTCGGCGTGATCGGGGTGGTCTCTCGGGCCGACGAGATCGGCGCCGGCCGCATCGATGCCCTGCATTCGGCCCGCGAGGTCTCGGCCCGCTTCGCCACCGAACTGGAGCGAACCGGATTGTGCCAGGCGGTCATTCCGGTCGCCGGCCTGCTCGCCTTCGCCGGCGCGACGCTGCGGCAGCGCGAATTCGATGCCTTCGAGGCGCTGGCGCGGATCTCCGTGGAGGATCTGAGCATCGCGCTACTGTCCGCGGACCGATTCGCGCATCCGGAGTTGCCCCTGCCGGTGCCGGCGGAACTGCGGGCCCATCTCGCAGCCCGGTTCGGCCTGTTCGGCATTCGTATGGCGGTGACGCTGATCCGGCTGGGCGTGCGCGACTCCGCCACGCTGGCACGCGAACTCGGCGAGCGCAGCGGCGTGGAGGAACTGCGCACGGTGCTCGACGTGCAGTTCGCCCAGCGAGCCGATCAACTGAAGGCGCATTCGGCGTTGACCGCCGTGGCGCGGATCGTGGCCGCCCATCCGGGAACGCGCGCCGACGACCTGCTCCCCCATATCAACAGCCTGTTGGCGGATGTGCACGGATTCGCCGAGCTGCGGCTGCTCGGGCGGTTGCGCACCGATGAATTGCCCCTGCCCGCAGACGATGTCACCGAGTTGTACCGGCTGGTCGGCGGATCCGGTGTGGCACCGCATCTGCGCCTGGGATTGCCCCCGGACGCTCCGGGCGGCGAAGTACAGGCACATGCGGTGGCGGCGGTGCGGAAGTGGCGTGGTCGGGCGCGCCACCCGCTGGCCGACCGATTCACCACCGAAGCCTGCCTGACGGCGGCGCGGAGCGCGGAGGGAATCGTCGACCAGTTGCGGGAACCGGAAACCACCCCGATGAGCCGCGTGCGTCCGCCTCGCGCCGGCTGATCCCTCGGCGCTGTGATGTGTCTCGCATCACAGCGGGGGCCGGTCACAACCTCGTCCTGCCCGTGTCGAAACCGGATGTAAGGGCCGAAAACTCGGCCGGGCACCGATCCGAGGACACATCATGCCGACCGTCGTGACTCTCGATTCCTTCGTCAACTACCGCGAGAGCGGCACCGGACCGGTTCCGGTGGTCTTCCTGCACGGCAACCCGACCTCGTCGTATCTGTGGCGCAACGTGATTCCGCACGTCGATCCGCTGACCCGGGTGCTCGCGCCGGATCTGATCGGCATGGGGGATTCGGGCAAGCCCGATATCGCCTACCGATTCGCCGATCACGCCCGCTACCTCGACGCCTGGTTCGACGCCCTGGAGCTGGACGAGGTGGTGCTCGTGGGGCACGACTGGGGCGGCGCGCTGGGTATGGACTGGGCCGCGCGCCACGCCGACCGGGTGCGCGGCGTCGCGGTGGTGGAGACATTCCTGCGACCGCTGCGCTGGTCCGAGATGCCGAGCAGGGGGCGGAGCTGTTCCGTCGGTTCCGGTCACCGGAGGGGGAGCAGATGATTCTGCGCGACAACATGTTCATCGAATTCAATCTCCCGTTCGGCGCGCGCAGCCTGACTCCGGCCGATCTGGACGTGTACCGGGCGCCGTACCCGACGCCGGAGTCGCGGCGGCCGATGTTGGTGTGGCCGCGCGAGATCCCGTTCGACGGAGAGCCCGCCGATGTCGCCGCCGTCATGGACGACTACGGCCGCTGGATGGCTTCCACACCGGATATCCCCAAGCTGGTGATGGCTGTGGATGCCGGCGTCGGCCTCGGATCGTCGGACGCGGTGGATTGGGCGCGGCGGACCTTCGCGGCGGTCGAGGTCGTCGGGATCGGTCCGGCCGGACATCACGCCCCCGAGGACCGTCCCGACGCCATCGGCGCGGCCGTGGCGACCTGGCTGCGCGACGCGCGGCTCACCGAACCCCGCACCGCGGTCCGGACAACGCCGCGGTGACCTGCGCCGTTGCGGTGCCGCTCGCGGCACCGCACGATAGGTCGATGAGCGTTGACGGGCCCGACGAGCGGGCGGCCGAGACCGCACTGGTCGATCGCGCCGTGGCCGGCGACCGGACCGCCATCGCCGACGTGGTGCGGCTGTTGCAGGATCCGTTGTACCGCTTGGCGTTACGGATGACGGGAAATCCGCCCGATGCCGAGGACGCGGTGCAGGAAATCCTGCTGCGTGCTGTCGGAAATCTCGCGAGTTGGCGCGGCGAGGCGAAACTGACGACCTGGGCCTATCGCATCGGCGTCAACTATCTGCTGAACCAGCGCCGGCGCAGCCCGCAGGAATCGGCGCAGCTGGACCTGGACGGCTTCGCCGCCAATCTGCTCGAGGGGCTGGCCGAACAGGAGTACCGGGGGCCCGAGGCGACGGTGCTCACCCGCGAGGTGCGGCTCGTCTGCAGCCAGGCGATGCTGCAATGCCTCGCCCGTGACGAGCGGGTCGCGTTCGTGCTCGCCGATGTCTTCGAACTGAGCTCGGCCGAGGCCGCGTGGATTCTCGGCATCGGCGCCCCGGCCTATCGGAAACGGCTGGAACGGGCGAGGACTCGGCTCGGCAACTTCCTGAACGCCACCTGCGGTGTGGCGAATCCGGCAGCGCCGTGCCGCTGCGCGCGCCGCGTGCGGACCGCCGTCGACCAGGGCCGGGTGCGGCCCGGCGCACGCGGCCTGGGCGGTCATCCGGTGGCGCCCGGTGGCCGCAGCGCGGCCGATGCCGAGAAGCAGATGATCGGCCTGCACGATGCCGCGTCGATACTGCGTGCCCACCCGGACTACGCACTGCCGCCGGCGCGGCTGGACGCGATCGCGAAACTGCTCGATTCCGGACGCTTCCCGCTGCTCGACCGCTGAGCGATCACACGTCGGACGACGAACTCGACGGGTCCACAAGGATTTTCGCGTGATGTTCGGGACTGCCCAGGGCGGTGAAGGCGTTGTCGACACCCGCCAGCCCCACGGTTCCGGTGATCAGCGGAGCCGGGTCGACCTTACCGCCGGCGATCATGTGCAGGGTGTCGCGGAACTCGCCCGGATCGTAGCCGAAGGCGAAGCGCAGTTCGATCTCCTTGTTGATCGCCATCGCGGGCCGGAAACGGTCGGTCTCCATACAGACCCCGACCACCACGATGCGGGTCAGAGGCGGTGCGTCGGTGAGCAATTGGTCGATGATCCCCGGCACGCCCACACATTCGAACACCACCGGCCCGCCCGGCGCCGCGTCCAGGCTGTGCGCGAGGCGGAACAGATACCACCAGGGCAGTTTCGGGATGCTGCGCAGTCGCGTCATGGTGTCGAAACCGAGATTGAGGATATCGGTGACGCCGGAGATGCGACCCTTCGCGGGGTTGGCCGTCCACGGTGATTCCAGATTCGGATCCACCACCACGTTGGCGCCACACCGGCGCGCCAGTTCACGGCGACGCGGTGAGAAGTCGCTGGCGACAATGTTCTTCACGCCGGCGGCGCGCAGCATGCTGATGACCGCCAGGCCGATCGGCCCGCACCCCACCACGAACGCGGGCTGGTTGCGGCCCACCCGACTTTTGCGCACCGCATGCCAGGCGACGGCCATCGGTTCGGTCAGCGCCGCATGGTCGGTGGCCAGCCCGTTCGGCACCGGGAACGTCATGGATTCCTGCACCACGACCTGTTCGGCGTAGCCGCCGGGCGCCTGCTCCGACAGTCCGGTCAGTTCGGGATCGCGGCCGTTGCGCACGATCGGCAATGCCACCACGCGGGTGCCCGGCTGCCAGCGTTTGCGGCAGTCGGACCCGTATTCGACTATCTCCCCGACGAATTCGTGACCGAGCACCACACGCTGATGGGAGCGCATGAAATTCCGGTAACCGGTGGCGGCCGCGAGCTCGGCCAGTTCGTCACAGTGCAGACGGGCGTGCAGATCGGAGCCGCAGATCCCGCATCGCGACACCGCGATCACCAACTGGCCGGGCCCGGGTTTCGGCGCCGGGATATCCGCGACTTCCAGCTTGCCTTCCGAACACACCACGGCCTTCATATCCGCACGGTACCGCGCGGGATGGGCCGAATCAGCGGGATTGCGGAGGAACACCCGCGGACAAACTGTCCAAAGATCCCAGCAGGTCGACCAGCAGGAATTTCACCAGCGGCGAGGTGCAGCCCTGTTCGGTGCAGCCCACATCCGAGGACCCCAGCATCGGGCCGTCGGTGAAGCCCGGCTGCGCGGCGGCCGCGTTCCCGGCGGCGAACAATCCGCCCGTCGTGAGTGCGGCGGCCACACCGGCCGCGGCGAGACTGCGTTTCATCGATTCCTCCATAGTCGATCGGTCCCCGACCACATCGACGCGACTGTATGGGCGGCCGCCATTTGCCGGAAAGACCCCAGAGGTCTGGGGTCGCCCGAATCCCGCACCGACACGCCGTGATGCGGATGCCGAGTCGCTACCATCCAGGGGTGAGCTCTTCTGGGTCCGGAATGCCGGGTATGCCCGCACCCGGCAGCATGCGGGCCCGCGATATGGACCGAGTTCAAGCGCGCACCCTGCTCGATGCCACATTCGACGAGGGCCAACTCGGCGCCGACGAATATCACGACCGGTCCGACCGTGCGGCCACCGCGAAGACCGTCGGCGAACTGCGGAATCTGGTCGACGACCTGCAACCGCCCGCCGGTGGTGCGCAATGGACACAGCCGCCGGGCCCGCCCCGGCGAGCGGGCCGCTATCCGGCTTATATCCGTGCCCGCGACGCCGACCGTGCCGAAACCTGCCGTGCCCTCGACACCGCACTGGCCGACGGTCAGCTCTCGGCGGAGGAACATCAGACCCTCACCGATCTGACCACGGCCGCCGAAACCCTGGGCGATCTGGCCGAACTGACCGCGGACCTGCAGCGCCCGGCCGAGGCGCCGATCGATCCGCGGGCGGGAGTACAGAGCGGGACGGCGTGGTTCGCGGGCGCCGCGGCGGTGGTCGTGCTGGCCGCCGCGGTCGGCGGATATCTGCTGACGCATCGAGCCGCCCCCGAGCCCGCTCCGATCGCGGCCGCGGCGCCGCAGGTGATACGGCCCGTGGTGATCGAGACACCCGACCTCACCACGGTGGCCGGCTTCGAGAAGTTCCGCAGCGACTATCAGGCGAAATTCGGCGACACCACCGTCGACGACCTGACCCTGTTCCCCGATTTCGCGTCGGTCGACCGCACCTCGGCGCGGCAGCCGAATCGGGTGGCCGACTACTCCTATCGGGGCGGTTTCATGGCCTCGACCGCCGTCACCACCCGCTCGGCCGACAAGCCGATATTCGACCTCGCCGCGGTGAACACGTCCGCGCTGGGCGATCTGATCGCGCGGGCGGTACCGCTGCTGAAGGTCCCCGGCGGCGCGGTGAGTCATATCGGCATGGGTATCGACACCATCACCAAGGTGCCCACGATCAGCATCTACGTCGGGAATTCGTTCAACGAGAACGCATACCTGGAAGCCACGCCCGCGGGCGATCCGATTCGCGTCTACCCGTTCCACACATAGGTGCAGCCGATGGGAACCTTCGCCACATCCCGCCGACCTGCCGCGCCGGCCGGGGCCGCGAACAGCGGTCTGCGCGTGCGTGATTCGGATCGCGTCGACGCCTGCGCACTGCTGGACGCCGCCCGCGACGACGGTCAGCTCTCCGACTCCGAGCACGGGCGGCGCACCGCCGCGGCGATGCGGGCGCGCACCTTCGCCGACGTCGAGAAGGTCATCGGCGATCTGCAGATTCCGGCCAATATGGCCGACGCCCCCGTCGTGCGCCCGGCGCGACGACGGCGTGCCCGACGGTGGGTACTGGCGGGCGGTGCGGTGGCGGCTGCGGCCCTGATCGGCATGTTCTGCGGCTGGGTGAGCAGCGACGACGGTCCGCTCGCCGACCACACCCCGCCGGATATGACGACCGCCGCCGGTATCGAGGCGTTTCTGTCCGATTACCGTCAGCACTACGGCGATCTGCTCGCCGACGACGTGACGCTGATGCCGGAGAACGCCTCGATCGAGCGGCCCCGCACGGGGGATCGGTCGATTTCCGAAAGAGCTTCCTACAAGGGAGAATTCGATACCTGGACGACCAGCAGCCGGGATCCGAAACTCGAGCCGATCGACCTCGCCACGATCGATGTGCCGAAATTGGCGGCCCTGCTGGCCGGAGCTCCGCGAACCGTCGGGTCGCCGCAGACGAAGGTCAGCCATCTGATCATCGGTCGCGACAGCTCCGCGCCGGATCACCCGCCGACGGTCACCATCTTCACCGAAGGCGCCCGCAGCGGGCATCTGGTGGTCGCGCCGTCCGGTGAACCGCTGGTGGTCTACAAATCCCAGCCGTGAGGCAGGAGACGTCGGCCGTCCTCGCCGGCGGGTTTGACCTGCGCGTCTCGGGTTAGCCGGATAGTGAATCGCCGGGTCGACGAAAGTGGGGTGTCGCAGATGAGCGCGAACGAGGATCGGATCGCCCGGGAACTGCTCGACCGAGCGGGGACCACCTATGCGGCCGAGGCGGGAATCACTCTCGCCGACAAACCCGCTCCGCTGTTCCAGCTCCTGGTGCTGGCCCAGCTCATGAGCGCCCGGATCACCGCCGATATCGCGGTCGCCGCCGCGCGTGAACTGAGATCGAGCGGCTACCGCACCCCGCAGCGCGTCGCCGAGGCCGACTGGCAGGACCTCGTCGACGCGCTGGGGCGCGGCCACTACCGCCGCTACGACGAATCCACCGCCACCCGGCTCGGTGAGAACGCCACCATCCTGCTCGACCGCTACCACGGTGATCTGCGGAAACTGGCCGCCGAAGCGGATCGGGACCCGGACCGGCTGGCCGAATCGCTGCAGCAGTTCAAGGGCATCGGCCCGACCGGCGCCGAAATCTTCCTGCGCGAAGTCCAGGATGTCTGGACCTGGGTGCGCCCGCATTTCGACGACCGGGCCCGCAAGGGTGCCGATCTGCTGCATCTGTCGACCGATCCGAAGCGCCTCGACCGCCTCGGCCCTTCCGGCCACGACGCGGAATTGGCCGCCGCCCTGGTTCGGGTGAGCCTCGACAAGGATCTCGCCGACCGGGTACTCGCGGCCGCCGGCTGAGCATCGGATGGTCGAAATGCCTGGTCATCCGCGTATCGAGGGACCAGGCCCGGTAAGCGTCGCGTGCTCTCCGGTGGGCCGGGAAATTTTTTCGTCTGGCCGGGAATGAACCGTCCGCCCCGCTCGTTGAGCTGATCGACGCAAGGTTGAGTGAAAGCGACTCAAGTCTCTGGTTGACTCCGACGGGATCGGGGGGCAGGATTGAGCCGACCACGCTCAGTGTTGCTGAGGACCGTGCTCCGTGCGGTGTCAGGGGCGAGGTCCGGCCGGCACGAACAGTGCCACGCGCAGGGTCGCCCCTGCACCACACACAGTTACATCACCTAGGAGGAACCACTATGGCTCGTGCGGTCGGTATCGACCTCGGGACCACGAACTCGGTCATCGCTGTTCTCGAAGGCGGTGAGCCGGTCGTCGTCGCCAACTCGGAAGGTTCGCGCACCACCCCGTCGGTCGTCGCGTTCGCCAAGAACGGAGAGGTTCTCGTCGGGCAGCCGGCGAAGAACCAGGCGGTGACCAACGTCGATCGCACCATCAAGTCCGTCAAGCGCCACATGGGCGAGGACTGGACCGTGGAGATCGACGACAAGAAGTACACGGCGCAGGAGATCAGCGCCCGTACCCTCATGAAGCTCAAGCGCGACGCCGAGTCCTACCTGGGCGAGGAGATCACCGACGCGGTGATCACCGTGCCCGCCTACTTCGAGGACGCGCAGCGCCAGGCCACCAAGGAGGCCGGCCAGATCGCGGGTCTGAACGTCCTGCGCATCGTCAACGAGCCGACCGCCGCCGCGCTGGCCTACGGCCTGGACAAGGGCGACAAAGAGCAGACCATCCTGGTCTTCGACCTCGGTGGCGGCACCTTCGACGTCTCGCTGCTGGAAATCGGCGAGGGCGTCGTCGAGGTTCGTGCCACCTCCGGCGACAACCACCTCGGTGGCGACGACTGGGACAACCGGATCGTCACCTGGCTGGTCGACAAGTTCAAGGCCAGCTCGGGCATCGACCTGACCAAGGACAAGATGGCCCTGCAGCGTCTGCGTGAGGCCGCGGAGAAGGCCAAGATCGAACTGAGCTCCTCGCAGAGCACCTCGATCAACCTGCCCTACATCACCGTGGACGCGGAGAAGAACCCGCTGTTCCTCGACGAGCAGCTGACCCGCGCCGAGTTCCAGAAGATCACCTCCGATCTGCTGGACCGCACCCGCGCGCCGTTCCAGTCGGTGATCAAGGACGCCGGTATCTCGGTCAAGGACATCGACCACGTCGTGCTCGTCGGTGGCTCCACCCGTATGCCCGCGGTCTCCGAGCTGGTCAAGGAACTGACCGGCGGCAAGGAGCCCAACAAGGGCGTGAACCCGGACGAGGTCGTCGCCGTCGGCGCCGCCCTGCAGGCCGGTGTGCTCAAGGGTGAGGTCAAGGACGTCCTGCTGCTCGACGTCACCCCGCTGTCGCTGGGTATCGAGACCAAGGGTGGCGTGATGACCAAGCTCATCGAGCGCAACACCACCATCCCGACCAAGCGGTCGGAGACCTTCACCACGGCCGACGACAACCAGCCGTCGGTGCAGATCCAGGTCTTCCAGGGTGAGCGCGAAATCGCCTCGCACAACAAGCTGCTCGGCTCCTTCGAGCTGACCGGCATCCCGCCGGCCCCGCGCGGCGTGCCGCAGATCGAGGTCACCTTCGACATCGACGCCAACGGCATCGTCCACGTCACCGCGAAGGACAAGGGCACCGGTAAGGAGAACACGATCAAGATCCAGGACGGCTCCGGCCTGTCCAAGGAGGAGATCGACCGGATGATCAAGGACGCCGAGGCGCACGCGGCCGAGGACAAGTCGCGTCGCGAGGAGGCGGAGACCCGCAACCAGGCGGAGTCGCTGGTCCACCAGACCGAGAAGTTCATCGCGGACAACTCCGACAAGGTGCCGGCCGAGACCAAGGAGAAGGTCGAAGCGGCCATCGCCGAGGCCAAGCAGGCCCTGCAGGGCAGCGATATCGCCGCGGTGAAGTCCGCGGTGGAGAAGCTGGCCACCGAATCGCAGGCGCTGGGTCAGGCGATCTACGAGGCTTCGGCTGCCGAGGGTGGCGCCGCCGCCGACGGTGCGGGCAACGCGTCCGCCGGTGACGACACCGTGGTCGACGCAGAGGTCGTGGAAGAGCCGGAGAAGAAGTGACGGAACAGAACCCGAAAGAGGAGCCGGTCACCATCGTCGACAACCGAAAGATCGACCAGGACGGGAAACCGTCCGCTCCGCAGGGTGATGTGAGCGAGGCCGTAGCCGGAAACGACACGGCTTCGGCCTCCGCTTCGGCCGGCGAGGGCGACGCCCTCGCCGACAGCATCAGCGCCGAATTGTCCGAGCGCACTGCGGATCTGCAGCGGCTGACCGCGGAGTACGCGAACTACCGCCGCCGCGTCGACCGCGACCGCAAGGCCGCCATCGACTCGGCCAAGGCCGCGGTGGTCACCGAATTGCTCGGTGTGCTCGACGATCTGGATCGTGCCCGTGCCCACGGAGATCTCGAGTCCGGACCGCTGAAGTCGGTCGCGGACAAGCTCGCCGACGCGCTGCAGAAGCAGGGCCTCGAGGAATTCGGTGTCGAGGGTGAATCTTTCGACCCGACCCTGCACGAGGCCGTGCAGCACGAGGGTGAGGGACACAACCCGGTGATCGGGGTGGTCATGCGTAAGGGTTACCGCTTCGGCGACCGCGTCCTGCGCCATGCGCTGGTCGGAGTCACCGATGGGGTAGCGGATCTGTCCGATTCGTCGGACACTGCGAATGCCGGCCGAGATGCCGACGGTGCCGAGTAACACACAGTCGCGCAATGTGACGGAAGGAGGAGATGCCCGGTGAATCGGGAGTGGCTGGAAAAGGACTTCTACAAAGAGCTGGGTATTTCCTCCAGCGCGACCCAGGACGAGATCAAGAAGGCCTACCGGAAACTGGCCCGGGATCTGCATCCGGACAAGAATCCGGGAGATACCAAGGCCGAGGAGCGCTTCAAAGCGGTCAGCGAGGCGCATGCCGTGCTGGCCGATCCGGAGAAGCGCAAGGAGTACGACGAGGCCCGGCGGTTGTTCGCCAGCGGCGGCTTCGGCCGCGGCGGCTACGCCCCGGGCGGCGGCTACACCGGCGGTGGCGGCTTCTCCAACGAATTCAACCTGGGTGACATCTTCGGCGGTGCGGCCGCCGGCGCGGGTGACGGCGGTCTGGGGGATATCCTCGGCGGCCTGTTCAACCGCGGTGGCACACGGACCACGTCGCGCCCGCGACGGGGCAGCGACGTGGAGACCGAGACGACTCTCGGGTTCCGCGAGGCGGCCCAGGGCGTGACCGTTCCGCTGCGGATGACCAGTCCGTCGCCGTGTACGACCTGTCACGGCAGCGGCGCCAAGCCGGGCACCAGCCCGCGAGTGTGCCCGCACTGCAACGGAACCGGCGTGATCAGCCGCAACCAGGGCGCGTTCGGGTTCAGCGAACCCTGCGACGACTGCCGTGGCACCGGCTCGATCATCGACGACCCGTGCACCGACTGTCACGGCACCGGCATCCAGAACCGGACCCGCACCATCACCGTGCGTATCCCGCCCGGGGTGCGCGACGGGCAGCGGATTCGGCTGGCGGGCCAGGGCGAGGCAGGTCTGCGGGGCGCGCCCGCAGGTGACCTGTACGTCACCGTGCACGTCAGCCAGGACAAGGTCTTCGGCCGCAACGGCGACGATCTGACCCTGGTGCTGCCGGTCAGCTACAGCGAATTGGTGCTGGGTACAACGGTTTCCGTGCCTACACTGGAAGGCAGAGTCGGAGTGAAGGTGCCACCCGGCACCGCCGACGGCCGGACGCTGCGAGTGCGCGGGCGCGGTGTGCCCAAGCGCGGCGGCGGCGCCGGTGACCTGCTGGTCACGGTGAAGGTCGCGGTACCGCAGAAGCTGGACGACGAAGCCACCGAGGCGCTGCGGCGCTACGCGGAGGCGGAGAAGGCCGGCGGGTTCGACCCGCGCGCAGGTTGGGCAGGTGCTTAATGAACGGTGATCCGAAGAATCGGGCAACCGGCACCGAGTACTTCATGATCTCGGTGGCGGCTCAGCTGGCGGGAATGCACGCGCAGACGCTGCGGACCTACGACAGGCTGGGATTGGTTACGCCGCAACGCACTTCCGGCGGCGGCCGACGTTATTCGTCCCGGGATGTGGAACTGCTCCGCGAGGTGCAGCGCCTGTCCCAGGACGAGGGCGTCAACCTGGCCGGGATCAAGCGGATCATCGAACTCACCAATCAGGTCGAGGCGTTGCAGCAGCGGGTGGGTGAATTGACCGCCGAGGTCGAACGCCTGCGCGCCGGGCATCGGCCCGATATGGCTCCGCCGCAGCGCAGTACCGCACTGGTGGTGTGGCAGCCACGCAACAAACGGCGGTAGGCGGTTTCGGCTCTGTGCAGTTCCGCGACCGAACACACCGTGCGACAGCGCCCCCGGATCGGGGGCGCTGTTCGTGTATCCGGGCCTCGTTCCGGCGCTCAGCATGCACCCGGCAAATGTGAAAATCGCAAACCGAGTCGTGCACAACCACTCTCGAATACGCCGAAATACATGGCGTGTCACGGTCTTTGAGTCGGTTTCCAGGGGCCTACACACTCCGGGACCTCGGTTCGGCCGAATTACCTCCCTGTTGTTCCTTCAGTGCGTCCCGCGCCCGGCAAACCTCGCCTACACTCGGTCTCCATCGGCTGCGCCGCGTGTCCGGCGGCACCGCGCTCACCGGACCGGCCCGAGTTCGACGTGCGAAATGGGGTTGTGGACAGATGGATTCGCGGACCGTCGCGCTGATCAGAACCACGTTCAAGGCGGTGGCCGCGGAGGAAGGCGGCCCCGAACAGCTCGCCCGATCCTTCTACGCCCTGCTGTTCACCGAATATCCGCAGCTCCGGGATTTCTTCCCCGCCGCTCTGGAGGTGCAGCGCGACCGGCTGGTCAAGGCCATCGGGTATGCCGTGGACCGGCTGGAGGAGCCCGAGCAACTGCTGCCCTTCCTGGCGCAGCTCGGCCGCGACCATCGCAAATACGGTGTGGTAGCCGAACACTATGCGGCCGTGGGTAATTCGCTCAAGAGCGCGCTGCGCGCACATGCCGGCACCGAATTGTGGACCGATGAGGTGGAACAGGCCTGGGACGCCGGCCTCGCGTTGATCACCCAGACGATGATCGGCGCCGCCGACCAGGAGACGACGCCGCCGGTCTGGACCGGAACCGTCGTCGAACATCGCGAGGTGCTGTGCAATCTGGCCGTCGTCCGGCTGCAGCTCGACCAGCCCATGACCTATGCGGCCGGACAATATGTGAGTGTGCAGATCCCGGCCCGCCCGCGGATGTGGCGGTACCTGTCCCCGGCGATTCCGGCGAATCCCCAAGGCGAGATCGAATTCCATATTCGCAGCGTCAGTGGCGGCTGGGTCAGTCCGGCGATGGTCGGCCATACCGCGATCGGCGACCAGTGGCTGCTGGGGGCGCCGCTCGGCGGGCTGGGGGTGCCGCGCAACACGCGCCGCAAGATGCTGATGGTCGGCTGCGGCACCGGAATCGCTCCGCTGCGCGCGCAATTGCTGGCGATGTCGCAACGCCGGTCCAATCCGAAGGTCCACCTGTTCGTCGGCGGACACCATCCGTGCGATCTCTACGATCTGCCGACGTTGAGCGAACTGGCCGTCGCGCACAAATGGCTCACCGTCGTTCCCGTCACCGAAAGCGACGAAAACCCCTGGTGGTATTACCATCCGGAACGTGTCGAGCCCGATCTTCCGGGCATAGCGCCGCGCGAAACGGGACAGATCGGAGCGGTCGTGGCCCGCGGCGGCGACTGGTCGGACTGCGATGTCCAGATCGTCGGATCACCGAGTACGGTGCAGACCACCAAATTCCGGTTGATGGCGGCGGGCACGCCCACCGAGAACATTCGCCACGATCCGCTGTTCTAGCCGGCGCGGATCAGAGCCCGTCGAAGCGGATCGCCTCCGGCGGCGTACCCGTATTGACCAGCACTTCCAGTGTGGCCTGGGTCATTCCGGGCGAACCGCACACCAGGACCTGGTGGTGCAGCAGCGGGCCCATATCGCCCACCACATCGGCCAGCGTGCCCTCCATCATCTCGTCGACATCGAATCCGACATCCACGCGGCAGCTCTCGTACCACTGGTCGACCCAATTCGGGTCCTCGGCCCTCTCGACCACGGGAATCACCGTGAGCCAGGGCATTTCGCCGGCGAGCAGGTAGAGCATGTCGGAGGCGTAGAGGTCGCGCGGGCTGCGTCCGCCGATGAACAGATGCGTGCGCGGCGGCTCCGGGCGACGGGACAGATCCAGCAGGAGCGAGCGCATCGGCGCCAGACCCGTTCCGCCGGCGATCATCACGAGGTCGGTGGTGCCGGGGTCGACGCTCAGCCACCCGGCGGGAGCGCTGATCCGCCACTCGTCGCCGGGAGCCGTTTCGGTGACGATCGATCCGCTGCACCATCCGCCCGGCACGGTGCGGACGTGGAATTCGAGTTTGCCGTCCAGTGACGGCGGCAGCGCGGGCGACAGCCGGCGGCGCATACCGGGATGCTGCGGAATCTGGACCTCGACCGATTGGCCCGCCTCGAACGGGACGAATTCGCCGATCAACCGGACCACCGCGAGATCGTGGCGCAGCCGATGATGTCCGACGACGGTCGACGACCATTCCGTCGGCGCGTCCAGCCGAATCTCCCCGGTCTCATCCGGACCCAACGTCACCGTTCCTCCTGTGATCCGAGGGACAGCTCCCGCCCCCGAAAAGTCTTGTGCCGGGCGCAGTCCCGTTCGCTCGCGCCCGCCCACCAAGGTACGCCGCGGACGCCGGGTTGCCTACCGATTGCCGCTCACACCGGGTCGGCGCTGATGATGTGTTCGGGGGTGCCGACCGCCAGCAGGGCCCGCTTGGTGTCGGCGATCATCCGCGCCGATCCGGCGATCTGGATCTGCCGATCCGACCACGAGCCGAAGCTGGCCACGACCGCGCCCAGATTCCCGATCAGCCGCCGATGCATGCCGTACGGCGGGTCCGCGGGCGGATGCGGATGCCACCACGGATTCGTGTCGCTCTCACAGACCGGCACCACCGTCAGCCACGGATTGCTCAGCGACAGCTGCCACATGTTCTCCACGTCGTACAGATCGCACGGATAGCGGCCGCCGATGAAGAAGTGCACACGCGGGTTCACGCCGCGCCGGCCCATCTCGATCAACTGCGCGCGCAGCGGCGCGATTCCGGTCCCGGAGCCGATCATCAGCACGTCGCGCTGGGATTCGGTGTCGATGTGCAGGCCGCCCAGCGGCCCGGCGATCAACCAGGTGTCGCCGACCTCGGTTTCGCCGACGATCGCGGGACTGACCCAGCCGGTGCGGATCTTGCGGACGTGGAATTCGATCTCGCCGTACGGGTTCGTGGGAATGGCCGGGGACAGATACCGCCACATCTTCGGCCGCTGCGGGATCGAGACCGGTACGTACTGCCCGGCCTGGTAGGGGATCGGCTCGTCGGACTGCAGGCGCACGATCGCCAGGTCGTCGAGTACGCGCCGATGGCCGACCACCGTCGCTTCCCAATACGGTCGCGAGGTGTCGGAATTGGCGCCGATGGCCATCGAGGCCGAGATCAGGATGGCGATATCGCGCCAGCCGTCCTCCAGATCGGGTGTCCAGAGCGGACCGTTGTAGGTGACGAAGGCAGCGAGCAACGCGCGTCCGGCGGCATCGTAATGTGCCGCCGCGACACCGTATTTGCGGTGGTCGAGGGCCAACTGTTCCAGGAACCGCTGCGCGCGGTCCCAGTTCTCCAGATGATCCAGCACGAACTGGATGGCGGTGACAACCCGCTTGGGCTGCATATCCATCGTGTGCGGGAACAATTCGCGCAGGCCGGGAGCCTCCGCGAACAGATGCCTGTAAAACGCGCCGATCAATCGTTCGGGCCCTTGCGGCGCCTCGACGATCGACCGGAAGTTGGCGCGGACCAGCGCTGCCGAACGCGCATCCACGACGTCGAGCTTCCTTTCCTTCAATGTGTCCGACTACAGCTGCCGTGTCGTCGGCCCCCGCGGACCAGTATCCCCGAAAAAACCGTGGTCGTGCGGTGATGAGCGGATCACTTTACCCAGATCCACCAAGGGTGAAACGATTGGCCACAGGTTCCTGAAATATGTCAAACTTGAGCGGAACAGACTCAACTCCTACCGCGTTGGACTACTCAGAAGAGTCGGACCGCCCGGACCCGACCGACCACAACGCGAGACGACCGTAGGAAGGTGATCGTGGACTCGTTCAACCCCACCACCAAGACTCAGGCTGCCCTGACGGCTGCCCTGCAGGCGGCTTCGGCCGCCGGAAATCCGGAGATTCGTCCGGCTCACTTGCTGGTGGCGCTGCTGGATCAAACCGACGGCATCGCCGCCCCCCTGCTCAAGGCTGTCGCTGTCGACCCGGCAACGGTGCGACGCGAGGCACAGGACATCGTCGACCGGCTGCCCCGCGCGACCGGCGCCACCACGCAGCCGCAGCTCGGCCGGGAAGCGCTCGCCGCGCTCACCGCCGGCCAGCGCCTCGCCACCGAACTCGGTGACGAGTACGTCTCCACCGAGCATGTCGTGGTGGGTCTCGCCGAAGGCGACTCCGATGTCTCGCAGCTGCTGCTGAAGTACGGCGCCACCGCGGACGCGCTGCGCGAGGCGTTCACCGCCGTGCGTGGCAACACCCGCGTGACCAGCGCGGACCCCGAGGGCACCTATCAGGCGCTGGAGAAGTACTCCACGGACCTCACCGCCGCCGCGCGCGAGGGCAAACTCGATCCGGTCATCGGCCGCGACACCGAGATCCGGCGCGTGGTGCAGGTGCTGAGCCGGCGCACGAAGAACAACCCGGTCCTCATCGGCGAGCCCGGTGTCGGTAAGACCGCCATCGTCGAGGGGCTGGCCCAGCGCATCGTCGCCGGGGACGTTCCGGAATCGCTGCGCGGGAAGACGCTGGTCTCGCTGGACCTCGGTGCGATGGTGGCCGGCGCGAAGTATCGCGGTGAGTTCGAGGAACGGCTCAAGGCGGTGCTGGAGGAGATCAAATCCAGTGCCGGACAGATCATTACGTTCATCGATGAGCTGCACACCATCGTCGGCGCCGGCGCGACCGGCGAATCGGCGATGGACGCCGGCAACATGATCAAGCCGATGCTGGCGCGCGGTGAACTGCGCCTGGTCGGTGCGACCACGCTCGACGAATACCGTCAGCACATCGAGAAGGACGCCGCCCTCGAGCGCCGCTTCCAGCAGGTGCTGGTCGGCGAGCCGTCGGTGGAGGACACCATCGGCATTCTGCGCGGACTCAAGGAGCGCTACGAGGTACACCACGGCGTGCGGATCACCGACTCCGCGCTGGTGGCGGCCGCGACCCTCAGCGATCGCTACATCACCTCGCGGTTCCTGCCCGACAAGGCGATCGACCTGGTCGACGAGTCGGCCTCGCGGCTGCGCATGGAGATCGACTCGCGGCCGGTCGAGATCGACGAGGTCGAACGGGCGGTGCGCCGCCTCGAGATCGAGGAGGTCGCCCTCGCCAAGGAAACCGACGAGGCCTCCAAGCAGCGACTCGACAAGTTGCGCCAGGAACTGGCCGACGACCGCGAGAAGCTGAACCAGCTGATGGCGCGCTGGCAGAACGAGAAGCAGGCCATCGACTCGGTCCGCACCATCAAGGAGCAGCTGGAATCGCTGCGCGGTGAATCCGAGCGCGCCGAACGCGACGGTGATCTCGGCAAGGCCGCCGAACTGCGGTACGGCCGCATCCCGCAGCTGGAGAAGCAGCTCGCGGAGGCCGAGAAGAACGCGGGCAAGGCCGGCAGCGGCAGCCTCGAGGACGAGGTGATGCTCAAGGAGGAGGTCGGTCCGGACGACATCGCCGAAGTGGTCTCCTCGTGGACCGGCATCCCGGTCGGCCGCATGCTCGAGGGTGAAACCCAGAAGCTGCTGCGGATGGAGGAGGAACTCGGGCATCGAGTGGTCGGACAGGCCGAGGCCGTCACCGCGGTCTCCGACGCGGTGCGCCGCGCCCGGGCCGGGGTCGCCGACCCCAACCGGCCGACGGGCTCGTTCATGTTCGTCGGACCCACCGGTGTCGGTAAGACCGAGCTGGCGAAGGCCCTCGCGGACTTCCTGTTCGACGACGAGCGCGCGATGACCCGCATCGATATGAGCGAGTACTCCGAGAAGCATTCGGTGGCTCGCCTCGTCGGCGCCCCGCCCGGATATGTCGGCTACGACCAGGGCGGTCAGCTCACCGAGGCGGTCCGGCGACGGCCGTACACGGTGGTGCTGTTCGATGAGATCGAGAAGGCGCACCCCGACGTCTTCGACATCCTGCTGCAGGTACTGGATGAGGGGCGGCTCACCGACGGCCAAGGCCGCACGGTGGACTTCCGCAACACCATCCTCATCCTCACCTCCAACCTGGGTGCCGGTGGCGACAAGGAGTTCGTGATGAACGCCGTGCGCTCGGCGTTCAAACCGGAATTCCTCAACCGCCTCGACGACGTGGTGATGTTCTCCGCGCTCAACGAGGAACAGCTCGAGAACATCGTCGACATCCAGTTGGCGCAGCTGCAGAAGCGGCTCTCGCAGCGGCGGCTGAAGCTGGACGTCAGCGATTCGGCGCGGTTCTGGCTGGCCGTGCGCGGCTACGACCCGGTCTACGGCGCCCGGCCGCTGCGCCGGCTGATCCAGCAGGCCATCGGCGATTCGCTCGCCAAGGAGCTGCTGGCCGGTGAGGTCACCGACGGCGACCTGGTGAAGGTCAACGTCGCACCCGACGGCGACGGGCTGATCGTCGGACGGTGACGACCGAGCCGTCCGGGATTCGATGAACGGGGCGCGGTGTGTGAGTGAATCGCACACCGCGCCCCGCGTATCCGCCGGATTCCGCCCGCGCAGGTTTCGGATTCCGCCCGCTCAGGTTTCCGAGGTTGTCGCACTTCGCTGAAGCAACGCCGATCTGCACCTACCCTGGTGAGCATGACGAATCCGAGCGACCCGTGGGCGCAGCGTCCGGATTCACCCGATACGCCGACCGAGAAGCTCGGCGCATCGGGCCGGCATCCGGACGACGGCGCTGACCACACGACGGAATACTCGGAAGCGTACGGTCGGAGCCCCGGGCCGTACGAGAGCACTCGCCCCTACGGACATCCCGGGCCCTACGAACAGACCGCGCCCTACGAATTCCCGTCCCATCCCGAATATGAGGGCCGGTACTTCGAACAATCGCCCGGCCCGAACGCGACCCGCGAACTTCCGCCCTACGACAGCCAATGGGGCGCCTACGAATCCGGGTACAGCGAACCGGGTGAATACCCCCCTTACGGTTCCGGCGCCCCCGGCCCCACCGGCCCCCAGGGAGCAGTCGGCCCGACCGGACTGCCCGTCGAACCGCCGCGGCGCCACCGCACCGGCCTGTGGATCGCGCTGACCGCGGCCGTCTTCGTTCTCGTGGTCCTCGGCGGCATCGCCGCGGGCCTGCTGCTCGCCGGCAACGACTCCTCGTCCTCCGATGCGGCCGCCACCGGCCGGCCCGCGCCGACGCGCGTACCGGTCGTCCCGCCGAACCCGTCCGGCGGTGCGCAACCCAGCCTCCCGCAGCTACCGGGCCTCGGCGACATCGACGGTCTCGGGGCGACCATGGGGACCGTGAACAGCAACGACGGAACGACCATCATGCTGCAGTCGATGCTGGGCAACTCGGTCACCGTGCACACGGACGCGCAGACCCAGGTGATCTCGATGGGATCCGGAAAGGTCTCCGATCTGAAACAGGGCGACATGGTGGTCGTGCAGGGCGACAAGAACCCGGACGGGTCCATCAAGGCGAAGATCATCATCAGCACCCAGTTGCCGAGGTAATCCGCCTCCGCATCGCTGCGGCGGGATCGTCGTCACTGCCGCACGGAGGCGGGGGTCGTGCCGGTCATGCGGCGGTAGAACTTCACGAAGTTGGTGGCCTCGGAGAAACCGAGTTCGCGCGCCAGCGCTGCGACGGTGACGTCGGTGGTGGCCAGGCGGCGGCGGGCTTCCAGCGCCAGTCGTTCGTCGAGATACCGCTTCGCGCTGATACCCCGGGCCCGGCGCACCGACCGGTCGATGGTCTTGGTGCCGGCGTGCACGGCCCGCTCGTAGTCGCCGACCCGATGCCGTCGTGGAAATTCGGCTTCGACCGCCGCCGCGAAACGCGCGAAGACCGCGGACACCGGCCCGTTGTCCGCCGCAGCCCCCGGCGCCGCGGCCACCAGTGGGGTGAGCGCCAGGCGAAGTGCGTCGGCGATATCGCGAGCGCACGACGGCGCGGCGAGCACCAATTCCAGATGTCGAAGTGCCGTCGTGACGTGCGGATCTCGCGGATCCACCGCCCATCGGCTCGGCCGGACCGCATCGTCGGCGAACGTCGCGATCCGATTGCCGGGGGCGAAGACGTCGGGGGTGAACAGGATCGCCGTTCCGTGCAGCCGGTCGGCATCGAGCACCTGATGAACCTGTCCGGGCCGCAACCAGAACACCGCGCCCGCGGCCAGATCGTCCGGCCGGAAGTCGACGGCATGGCGGCCCGCGCCACCGGTGATCACACCGACGACGTGGAAATCCGGGCGAACCGGCCGGTGCCGCACCACGCCCCGGAAAACATCCGGGAGGCGCCGCAGCTCGACCGCACGGCCCGCAGCAGCGGGTGCGTAGCCGACGCCGAGTACGTGTTGACCTGTTTCGACCATGACTGGTCGTAAAACTACCTCGTCATGGCGTCCTGAGCGGAGTGGGATGGAGATATCCGACCAGAACGGAGCACGATGAACACCCTCGCCACCCGCGCCCGGCGCTTCCATCTCCGCGACTCCGGCGGCACCGGCCCGGCCGTACTCTTCCTGCACGGCAACCTCATGGACTCGACCATGTGGGACGGCGTCGTCTCGAACCTCTCCGGCTACCGCAGCATCCGCTTCGACTTCCGGCTGCACGGTGATACCGAGGACGACGGTCTGCCCTTCACCTATTGGGACGCCGCGCGCGACGCCCTGCGCGTCCTGGACGCGCTCGACGTGCCGGCCGCTCACATCGTCGGTCACTCGCAGGGCGGATTCACCGCGCTGCGGGCGGCCCTGCTGGCCCCGGCACGTATTCGGAGCTTGACACTCATCGATACCGCCGCGGATCCGTTCCTCGGCCCGGCGCTGGAACAAATGGCTCGCATCCGGGACGGTTTCGCCGCCGGTGCGGTCGAGGCGACCGGGGGCGCGGTTCTCGATCTGCTGCTGGGTGACGCCGCGGCGGTCGAGCATTGGCTGGCCCGGATACGACGGCAGCCTGCCGATCGACTCGCTCGCGCGGTCGGTGTGCTGATGGGCGCCGACGGAATCGCCGGCCGCCTCGCCGAGATCACCGCCCCGGCGTTGGTCGTCCACGGCGGCGCCGACCTGCCCATTCCCGCTGCGTCCGGCGCCGCCCTCGCCGCGGCGCTACCCGGCGCGGAACCGCTGGAATTGCTGGACGGTGTCGCGCACACCCCGCCCGTGACCCACCCCGCCGCGGTCGCCGCGCTGCTGCGCACCTTCCTCGAGGCGGCGGCCGACGATGCCCCACAACGAGTTTCGGCAACCGCACCCGCGCCGTGAGTGCGACGCCGCGGGTGCGGCGCCTCCGCCGTGCCCGCTCGGGGGTGTGACGTCGGAAGGCAGGCGCGAACCGCGGGACGAACGGGCGCGAGCAATTGCACCCGAACCCACTAGACTCAGGTGCGATGACAGCAGCAATCTGGTTCGGCCTCGCGGCGATCGCACTGGTAGGTGCGATCGTACTGCTGTATTTCGATCGCGTGCAGCGGCAGCGGACCGGACACGTACGGCAGGTCTGGGCCAAATCCCAGGGATACACCTACGTTTCGGTCGAACCTTCGCTGGCATCGACATGGCGGCGGGGCGCGATGGCCAAACTGGGGTATCTGTCCGCGATCGATGTGGTTTCCGGTAATCGCAAGGGCGAGAAGTTCGTTCTGTTCGATCTGGAGGACGCCGCGACGCTGGTCGCCGTGCGCCGCCAGATCGGCTCGGACATCGATATCGACCTGCGCCTGAAAACCGCCGCCCCGCCCAAGGACGCCGATCTGGAACTGCTCGGCGCGATCGGCGACCGCGTGGTCTTCGCCACCAATCCGGACGTCGCCCGCCACGCCGTCGACCAGCGGATGGTCCACTTCATCGAAACACTGCCGCACACCGTGCAGCAGTTGTGGAGTGAGGGCAACTGGACGCTGGGCATGTTGCCGGTCGGCACCGCGTCCAAGGATTGGGAGGCCGCGATCGATGCCGTGCTGCGGCTCTCGGGTCTGCTGCACGTGCTGCCGCCGGTGGCCGGCGGCGACCGCGGCCGCCTGGAATCCGATCAGCACGATCCCGGTCGTCCGCGCCCGAATGCCGAGGAACCCGGTGAAGCCGACCAGGGCTACCGCGAGCAGGGCTATGCCGACCAGAGCTACCGGGACCAGAGCTACGACGACCGGGCCGACCGCGACTTCCGCGATCAGGATTACGGCGACCGGTTCGAGCGCTATGAAGACGACGAGTTCGACGACGAGCAAGGTCCAGGCGACCGGTTCGACGACGACCGCGATTTCCGTGACGAGCGCGCATCCGGGCCCCGGGACGGCGACGCACACGGCGGCCGGAGCCGGTTCGCGCACGAGAACGTGGACGGTATCGACCGCGGAAACATCGCTCGTGGCGGCACCGACGCACCGGCCGGCCCTCGCCCCGGCGATACCCGCCCCGGCGACACTCGTAACTCCGGTGAGCGCCCGGCATCCGATTCGGCGGACCGCGAGTCCGGTGTGATCGCCGCGCCGGTCGGCGATCTCGCGGGCGAGGCCGAGCAGCAGCCGCCGCGCCGCCCGGCGCTCGCGGTGGTGCCGGATCCCCGCAACCGGGTCCGCCGTAACTGGCCGCCCGCCGAGGAATTCCTCGAGGACGAGGAAAACGATTCGGCCGCAGCAGATTCCGATGAACCGCAGGCCGAGGACGAGCTGCCGCAGCGGCCGGGCGGTCCGTTCCATCCGGGGTTCCGTCCCTATCAGGGCCCCGCACCGCGGTGACCGGTCCGGTTCGCGAACCGGTGTCCGGGCACCGGGATTATCCGCCCGACACTAGGTGGTTGACGACCCATGACCGATAGCCCCGCAGATCCGGGGGCCGCACGCCTCCCCGGTGCCACCCGTCCGGTCGCCCTGGTGACCGGACCGACCTCCGGTATCGGCCAGGGCTACGCCACCCGCCTGGCTTCCCTCGGCTACGACCTGGTGCTGGTGGCGCGCGACGAGCAACGCCTGACCGCCCTCGCCGCGGAATTGCAGCACCGCTTCGATACCCGCAGCGAGATCCTGGCCGCGGATCTGGCGCGCGAGCAGGACCGAAACACCGTCGCCGAACGGCTCGGCGAGGGCGTGGACTTCCTGGTCAACAATGCCGGATTCGGTATCTCGGGTGAGTTCTGGACCGTGGATCCGCGGGAATTGCAGGCCCAACTGGATGTCAATGTCACCGCGGTGCTGCAATTGACGCGTGCCGCACTGCCGCCGATGATCGCCGCCGCCAAGGGTTCGGTGGTCAACGTCGCCAGTGTGGCCGGGCTGGTACCGGGCCGCGGCTCGACCTATTCGGCCTCCAAGGCCTACGTCATATCCTTGACCGAGGGCCTGGCCGGCGGACTGGCCGGGACCGGGGTCCGGGTGCAGGCGCTGTGCCCGGGATTCGTGCACACGGAATTTCACGAGCGTGCCGGAATCGAGATGTCGTCGCTACCGAAGCCGATGTGGCTCGACGTCGATCAGGTGGTGTCCGGTTCGCTGCAGGATTTGGAGAAGGACCGGGTGATCAGTGTGCCCGGGGTGCAGTACAAGGTGCTCACCACCGTCGCCGGGCTGATCCCGCGGAATCTGGTGACCCGGCTCAACCGAGGCATGTTCAACGCACGGGGAAGGACATAAACCCACATGATCGAATCCACCACCGACCGCGACAGATTGGCCGAGCTGGTCCGGGAGCTCGCCGTCGTGCACGGCCGGGTGACCCTGTCCTCCGGTAAGGAGGCCGACTACTACGTCGATCTGCGCCGGGCGACCCTGCATCATCAGGCGGCGCCGCTGATCGGCGCCCTGCTGCGAGAGCTGGTGTCGGACTGGGAATTCGACGCCGTCGGCGGGCTCACCATGGGCGCGGATCCGGTGGCGCTGGCGATGCTGCACGCCCCCGGCCGCCCGCTGAACGCGTTCGTGGTGCGCAAGGCCGCCAAGACGCACGGCATGCAGCGCCAGATCGAGGGGCCGGAAATCTCCGGTAAGCGTGTGCTGGTCGTCGAGGACACCACGACCACCGGCAATTCGCCGCTGACCGCCGTCCGGGCACTGCGCGAGGCCGGTGCGACCGTGGTCGGCGTCGCCACCGTGGTCGATCGCGAGACCGGCGCCGACCAGGTGATTGCCGAGGAGGGACTGGAGTACCGCTCCATTCTGGGCCTGAAGGATCTGGCTCTGGGGTGATATTTGGGCCTGGGTTAGCCTGGACGCTGGTCTTATGTACGACAGCGTGAAGGGTCGAGTGAGTCTCCTGTGGTGAGCATTGCAATCAACGAGGGTCGCAAGAATGTTGCGATGCTCGGCATCGGGGCATACCGGCCGAAGCGTGTCGTCAGCAACGCCGACGTCTGCGAGGTTCTCGATTCCACCCCGGAGTGGATCTTCGAGCGCACCGGCATCCGCAATCGTCGCTGGATCAGCGGTGACGAGACCCTGCGCTCCATGTCGGCGGCCGCCGGGGAGCGGGCCGTCATCAACAGCGGTATCGATCGCAGCAAGATCAGCGCGCTGATTCTGGCTACCTCCAGCTGGCTCAAGCTCACCCCGCACGGCGCGCCCTCGGTGGCCTTCGATCTCGGGATGAACGGCATCCCGGCCTTCGACCTCACTTCCGGTTGCGGCGGATTCGGCTATGCCCTCGGTGTGGCGGCCGATCTGATCCGGGCCGGTTCCGCCGAATACGTGCTGGTGATCGGCGCGGAAACCATGACGGTCGGCCTGGACCCGACCGACCGCGGCACCGCCATGATCTTCGGCGACGGCGCCGGTGCGGTCGTGGTCGGCCCCAGCGACGTCAACGGCATCTCCCCGACGGTGTGGGGCAGCGACGGGGAGAGCGCCGAGGCGATCTCCCAGGACGTCAACTTCTTCGACTACATGGACCGGGCGGAGCGACTGCAGGGCACCGATCCCGAGGTGGAGCCGGTGGGCCGGATGGCGCTGCGGATGGAGGGGCCGCGCGTATTCCGTTGGGCCGCAGTCACTCTGCCCCGCGCCCTGTCGACCGCACTGGAGGTGTCGGGCGTGGCCAAGGAGGATATCGAGGTCTTCGTGCCGCATCAGGCCAACGCGCGCATCAACGAGCTGATGAAGAAGAATCTCGGCCTCGCCGACGACATCCCGATGGCCAACGACATCGAGAACACCGGCAACACTTCCGCCGCGTCCATCCCGCTGGCCATGGAGGAGATGCTGGTGACCGGTAAGGCCAAGGGCGGACAGCTGGCCCTGCTGCTCGGCTTCGGCGCCGGGCTGAGCTATGCCGGGCAGGTGGTCACCCTCCCGCCCAAGCCGATCGAACCCAGTTTCTGACCGGCCGCGACCGTCGCACCGGTCCACCGTCGTCGTGGATTGATGAGGAGATTCCGAATGGCGCGACCGTTCCGTGCTGCGTACGTGGGTGCCGCGCTGATCACCGTCCTCGGCGCGGCCACCGGGCGGGACCGGTGGCAGTGGGCGACGAAGCCGCTGCTCATGCCCCTGCTGGCGGCCGATGCGATCCAGGCCGGCCGCGCGTCGAGCGCTGGTGAAATCTCCGCTGGTGAGGCGGACCGGCGAGGGGGCGAGCATGCCTCCGAGGCGGCCGGCCATGGCGATGCCGAGCCTGCTCGCCCGACGGGTGACCGGGGATCGCCGCAGTCCGATCGGGCTCTTCTGCTCGGGTCGCTGGCGGCGGCCACCGTCGGCGACGTACTCCTGATAGATCCCGACGACGACCGCCGTCTGGTCGCGGGCGCTTCGGCCTTCGCGGTCATGCAGTGCGGATACTCGGCGCTGTGGTGGCGGCGCGGTGCGCGGCCGCAGCCGATGGTCGCGGCGCCCCGGGTTTTCGCGTGGCTGGGCGCCGCCATGCTGTTGCGGGCGCGCGCGCCCCGCATCGCCGCGCCGCTGACCGCCTACGGTGCGACACTGGGCACGGCGGCGACTCTCGCCTCCGATCCGGCCCTGGCTCCCGGCGCGAAAGTCGTTGCGGGGACCGTGGTTCCGGAAAGCGACCCGCGCAGCCGCCTGGCTCTGGGTGCGCTGTTGTTCACACTCTCCGACGGCATGATCGTGCTGCGTCGCCTCTTCGCTCGGACGACACGGTCGCGCCGCGCGAGCGAGGCCGTCATCCTCGCGACCTATGCCGGTGCGCAGTATCTGCTGACGGCGCCGACCCACTTCGACTGAACCCACCGCCATCGCGCGACCGCGCGGGCGGCTGCTCACAGGCAGAGCATGATCCGATCGCGGTCGGCCGGATCCACTCGGATCGAAATCGTCTCACCCACATGCATTCTCGGCCGGTCGATCGGTGCGACGTCGAAAACGACCGTGCCCCGATAGGTTTCCGAACCGGGAACGGTCAGCTCCAGATCGAGTTCGGTCAGTTCCGTGTGGTGATCGGTGTACTGCAGCGGATGCACCCCCTCGATGGTCGCCCACCCCTCCAGCCCGTGCCGCAACAACCGCCGATCCGACCGCGACGGCCGCTGCGCCAGCAACATTCCGATCCCCACACACGATCCGAACGCCCCCACCATCGCCATGATCTGATACGGCTCGGTCCCCGGCGGCGTGTGCTGATGCACCCACCCCAGCCAGACCCCGAGCACGATCACATACCCGACCGTCACCCCGAGCACGGTCCGATACGGCTCGGTCCCCGGCGGCGAAGGGCCTGGCTGCGGCTGGCGAAGTCGGGCGATCGGCGGGGACCACCGTCTCGGCCGGTTGGCCGAAACGTGTCTGTCCGTTATGTGCTATCCGGGCGGGGCGCCGCGACCCGGGGGAGAGAATCTCTACCGCCAGCAAGACCTCGTCCGCATTCCAACGCGGGTTGGTCTCGATTC
>NZ_LZML01000199.1:0-8644 GCF_001665695.1 Nocardia sp. 852002-51101_SCH5132738
AAGGTCACGCCGGTGTCCACCAAAGCCCTCGACGTTGCGGGGGTGTTGTTCGAGGCGGTCCCAGGCGGGGCCGGGGCAAACGGCCACGTGGAGGACGGTGCTGCGGGGGCGTTCGAAGAAGCGGGCGGCTTCGTCGCGTGGTGAGCGGGGGGCGTCGTCGTGGAATGCGGTGTAGGGGCGGTCGTCGTCGGTGAGGTCGGCGCGGTTGACCTGTAGGGCAGGGCGGGTGCCTCGGGGATGGCCGGGGATGGCGGCGAGCAGGTGGCGGGTGAGGTTTTCGGCGCGCAGGAGCGACATCCGCACGGTCCCACCGGATTCCGGGTCGGACGAGGGTTGCTGGGTGACCAGGACCGCCTGCCGGTAGTGCACGGCCGCGTGGATGCGGACGCGCTGACGCGGATCGCCCATCTGCTCGAGATCGCCCGAACCGTTCGACGCGGCGGCGAATCCGGCGATCTCGATCCGCGATTCCGGACCGTGGAGAATGCGCACCGCGGCTTCGGCGTTGTCGTCGATGCGGCCGGCGAGGTCGGCGGCTTCGGATTTCCACTGGGCTTCCAGCTCGTCCGAGGTCTCGGCGGTGGAGCGGAACTGCAAGGGATACGGCAGGACGTCGTGTCCGGCGGCACGCCACAGGACGGTGAAGCCGAGCGCGCTGAAAGTCCAACCTGCCATGGGCTATTCACCCAAGACCGGCGGGACGGTCTTCTGCCGCTGCTCCTCGGAGAGGCCGGTCAGTTCGTCACCGTGGTCCCGCGACACCAGCTCCTCGCTGATCTTGGACTTGTGGGTCTTCTCGTCCTCTTTCTTCGACTTGGCACCGGGCGGCATCATGCCGGGCATACCGTTCATCCCGGCGGCGCCCTTGCCCCCTCCGGCAGACAAGCCGCGAGCCGTCCCCTGGCCCTGGGCATTCGAACCGGGCACCGACGACCCGCGACCGGCCGAATTGCCCGACCCGCCATAGGTTCCGGTGACGCCGGGTCCACCCGAGCCGAACGGGAGCCCGGTGCGCGAGTCGATTCCACCAGGTGTCACCGAAGAAGGGGTGGTCTGCGCGCCCGCCGCCGACGGATCCCATCCAGCCGGGGTAGCGCTCGCGGAGGTGGTATTCGCGGGATTCTGCATCGAGTTACTCAGTGTGGACGGGTCGACAGGGCTCGGCGTGGTGCCATCGCCGGGACCTTGATCAGGACTCGGCGGTTTGGGCTGATTGGTATCGCCGGGTCCGTGGCCATCGTCGGGGCCTTTCGAGGGTGGACCCACCGCCGGAACTCCCGGCGGCTTCCATTCCGTGTTGTCGTCCGGCGTATTCACGGGATTGTACGGTCGAGGCGCCAAGGGCACCTGTGTGTCACTCTCGCGCACGGCCGGGTAGAACACATTGTTGATCAAATGTTCGTTCGCCGCGTTGGCCTGAGTTTTGCGGTGGTCGTTGAGCTTCCACGTCGGCCCCGGCACCCAGCCGGCGAGATCGCTGGTCCAACTCGTGTGCGGGGTCGGCTGCGCGGCAGGTTTGGTGATCTCGACCGCCGAGCGCACCAACTTCACCTTCTCGCTGACCAACTGGGCGGAGCTCACCAGATCTTTCTCCTTGTCGGTGAAACTCTTGATGCCCTCGGCGGTCTTCTGCGCCGCGGCCCCCTGCCACTTCTCCTGAATGGCCTTCTGGATCTGCGGCCCGAAAGTGTTGTGCCCGTTCTCGATTTTGTTCCGCAGCCCCTCCCAGAAGTTGTGCAACGTCACGACGGTGCTCGGCTGCATCTTCTGAATGCGGTCGTACAGATTGTCGATATTCTGCGGATTCTTGTACGCGTCCTGCGCGACCTGCGGGTTCTGGTATTGCCCTCCGAATCCGCCGTTCACGATCTGATTGATCCGGTTGCGCGCGGCGGTCGCGTCGGGACTCTGATCGCCCTGCGCATTCGAGAAAGAGTCGGGCGGACCTCCCTTGTGCTGCTCCCAGAGGGCAGCAACCAGCGGGACGAGTGGAAGTACCATGTGCTCCCCCGGGTCAGTGGTTCTCGGAGCCGGCGATGGTGCCGGCGTTCTGCTGGTCGTGGTCGACGAGGCGGTCGACGGAGTGCTTGATGGTGTCGCGGATCAACTCGAGCACCTGAATATGCTCGTCGAAGGCTGAGTCGAAGTCCCCTTCGCCACCGACTGCTTTGGCGCCCAACATCTTCGCAAGTTGATCGGCAGCGGGGAAGTCGCCCAGTCCGGTCACATTGGACATCTGCAGCAGCATCGCCTTGCACTCTTTATAGACCTGCAGCTGATCCTCACAGGCTTTCAGGCAGTCACGCGAGACCGACGGGTCCAGGTCCAGCCGACCAGCTTGGGACTCGCCGGCAAGGTATTTCCACATCGTCACTTCATCGGTGTGTCCCATGGTCCCCCTCTCAGGACGGAAACAACGGCACGATCGCCGCAGCGGCGCTCAGCGCGTGGCTGCACGGCGCTTCTGCGGCGCGAGAGCTCATGTTGTAGATGGAGACCTCGAAGGTCCCTTGGCTTGCCGGAAAGGCCACATAGCAGTTCGTGCCGTTCTTGTCCGAAGCAGTTCGATATTGGAAGCCGTTTCTTCCGCCGGCGGTCACTGCCTGGAAATCGATGTTGTCCGGCTTCTTCTTCAAATCCTCGATCGTGAACAGCGACGACCAAACCCCCAGCGTGTAATAGTAGTCAGGGTTGTCATGCCAAGAGCAGAGCTTCCAACCGTCCACCGCAACACCACCGATGTTGGCGGTCTTGGTCGCCGGGTCCATCCCAGCCTGCCGCAACACCTCATCCGTGACCTGCGTGCACGGGTCCCACAACGCCGCAGTCGCCGCCTTCGGATCACTCGTCTCCGGCGACGCCGTCCCCGAAGTCGACGAGGAACACCCGGTCCCCACCACCAACACCACCGCAGCCGCCAGCACAGCGGTAGCCGCCTTACGTATCACCGATGCCTCCCGTTGGTCCCCGCGCACACATCCTCCTGGAGTCTAGGACGCACGCGACGGCCACTCGGTTCCCCCTATTGATCATCACAAGAGTCAGGGAAGTCCGGTGCAGGCCCAGCCGGACAGCAGAAGACCGCCCCCGTTGACCCCGATTAGTTTTGTTGCAAAACTGATCAGTCATGAGGATCGTGATCGTCGGCGCCGGTATCGGCGGCCTCGCCGCGGCCCTGAGCCTGCATGCGGCCGGGTTCCGGGATATCGCCGTGTACGAGCGCGCCGACGCGTTGCGGCCGCTCGGTGTCGGGATCAATCTGCTTCCACATGCCGTGCGTGAGCTGACCGAACTCGGGCTCGGCGAGCCGGTCGCCGCATTGGGCGTGGCGCCGCGAAATCTGGCCTACTACAACAGGTTCGGCCAGGAGATCTGGTGCGAGCCTCGCGGCCTCGATGCCGGATACCACTGGCCGCAACTGTCGGTGCACCGCGGCAGTTTGCAGATGGAGTTGCTCGACGCCGTGCGCGAAAGGCTGGGCGCGCACACCGTTCGCACCGGACATCGCCTCCTTGCCGCGACCCCCGACGGCCGAGCCCACTTCGCCACGGCGACAGGAGAATTGACCGCAGACGCCGATCTGATCATCGGCGCCGACGGTATCCATTCGGCCCTGCGCCACCAGCACCGGCCGGACGACGGCCCACCAGTATGGAACGGGCTGACGCTGTGGCGCGGAACAGCCAAGCTGCCCGGCTTCCTCGACGGCCGCACGATGATCATGGCCGGTGACGCCGAGCAGAAGTTCGTCGCATATCCGATCCGCGACGCCATCAATTTCATCGCCGAGCGCCGGACCGTCGGATTCGGTGGGCAAAACGCCGACTGGAACCGCGCGGTCGCACCGGCGCAGATCGTGGAGCTGTTCCGCGAGTGGCGGTTCCCGTGGCTCGATGTTCCCGAATTGCTCTGTGCCGCAGAAGAAATTCTCGAATATCCGATGGTCGACCGCGATCCGCTCGAGCGGTGGACCTACGGACGAACCACCCTGCTCGGCGACGCGGCGCATCCGATGTATCCGAACGGTTCGAACGGGGCCTCGCAAGCCATCCTCGATGCTCGCACCCTCGCGTTCCACCTCGCCACCGCCCGCACCCCGGGCGAGGCTCTCGCGGCCTACGAGCAGGATCGACGCCCCGCCACGACAGCCCTGGTGCACAGCAACCGCAAGCAGGGCCCCGAGCAGGTCATGGTTCTGGCCCACGAACGGGCGCCGAACGGGTTCGCCCATATCCACGACGTGATCTCGCCCGAGGAGCTCGCCGCCATCGCGACCGGGTACAAGAAGGCCGCCGGATTCCACCCCGACACCCTCAACACCCGGCCGTCACTGACCCCACCGTCCAGCGAGGGGAACGTCTCGTGACCGATCTCGATCCCGCACGCCTGGCATCGGTCATCTCACCGCTGCGCCGAAGCCTGCTCTCCGCAGCCCGTGCGGCCGAACGTCTTCCGGAGATCCCGGACGCGCAGATCGAAATCGTCCGCGCCCTGCCCCCGGGCACCGTCAGCACCTCGAGCGAAGTGGCCGAACGGCTCGGGCTGAGCCGCCCTACGGTCAGCAACCTGCTCACCACGATGGAGGCGAACGGCTTGATCGAACGACGCCCCCGGCCCGGCGACCGCCGCCACGTCGAGATCGCGACCACCGCCCGGGCTCACGATCTGTTCGCCCGCTTCGACCAAGCCAGCGGCGCCCTCATCACCGCCGCGGCGGCGACTCTCGCTCCCGAGGACCGGGCCGCGCTGGCCACTGCGCTTCCCGCGCTCGAACGCCTGCGCGAGGCTCTCCACCGACTCCAGACCACGGAGGAAACCGAATGAGCACGCCCCGCCAGCGCCTTTCGCGGTGGATACAAGCGCGAATCATCAAGGGACTCGTCCCCGGCCCGCACGACATCACCATCCGAAAGAACCTGCGCGTCCCGATGGACGACGGTGTCGAGTTGCTCGCCGACCTGATCACACCGATCGGCGACACGGATCCGCGGCTGCCCACGATCGTGATCCGCGGCCCGTACGGACGCAGCGGCCCCGTCGCCGGCCATGCTCGCGCCCTGGCCCGCGAGGGGTTTCCGGTGCTGTTCCAGAGCTGCCGCGGAACCTGGGGATCCCGCGGTGTATTCACCCCGCAGATCGATGAGCAGCGCGACGGTATCGCGACCCACCGCTGGGTTCGCGAACAAGACTGGTGCACAGGGCGGGTGGTCACTTTCGGCCCGAGCTATATGGGCTTCACGCAGTGGGCGGTGGCCGGCAAGCTGCAGAAGGAAGACCCGGATATCGCGCCCGATGCGTTGTGCCTGATCGTGACGATGCCCGATTTCGGCGCCATCACCTGGGACAACGCGGCGTTCGCGCTGCGCAACGCACTCGGCTGGACGCAGATGATGGACCGGATGATCCACCGGCAGCTGCTCGCCCTGGTGCTGGGCCAGCTGCGTCCGGATCGCAAGCTGCGCAAGGCATTCGACGTGCTCCCCCTGTCGGGCGGCGATGTGGCCGCGAACGGTCGCCGGGTGCACTGGTACCAGGACTGGGTCGCTCACGAACGGCTCACCGACGACTATTGGACCCAGCAGTCACATACCGCCTCGGTTCCCGATGTCACCGCGCCGGTGTACATGATCACCGGCTGGTACGACATCTTCCTGCCCTGGCAGCTGCGCAACTACGCGCAGCTCGCCGAAGCCGGACGGCCCCCGCGCCTCACCGTCGGCCCCTGGGGACATCTCACCCGAGATATGGGCGCGCCGACGATTCGCGAGACCGTCGAATTCCTGAAGGAGCATTTCGCCGATGCTCCGAGCAAGCGGGTCGCACCCGTGCGCGCGTACCTCACCGGCGCCGAACAATGGCACGACCTGCACAGCTGGCCACCGCCCGGCACGACGAGCGAGACGCTGTATCTGCGCGCGCCGCGCAAACTCGGCCAGGCTCTCCCGGAGGGCGGCATCACCAGCTACGTCTACGACCCCGCCGATCCCACGCCCGCTGTCGGCGGCCCCAGCCTGGGTCCCACCTCGGCCCCGGTCGACAACGCCGCACACGAGCGCCGCTCCGACGTCACCGTATTCCGTGGTGAGCCGCTCACCAGCCCGGTCACGGTCGCCGGAGAACCGGTGGCGCACATCAGCTTTCGCTCATCACAACCCAGCGCCGACATCTTCGTCCGGATCTGCGATCTCCACCCCGACGGACGGTCGATGACGGTCTGTGACGGTATTCGCCGCATCGGCAGTATCGCCACGGCCGACACGGACCCGGCCCCGGACGCCGACGGTTTCCGGAATATCGAGGTGCGGCTGTGGCCCACCTTCCATCGGTTCGAGGCCGGCCACCGCATCAGCGTGCAGATCAGCTCCGGCGCCCACCCGCGGTACGCCCGCAATCCCGGATCCGGCGAGCCGGCCGCCACCGCAGCGACCATTCACGTTGCGAAGCAGGAGATTTCGCACGCCCCGGCGTCTGCGTCGCGGATCGAACTGCCGGTGTGGTCGTCGTGAGCGCCCCCGCAGTTCCCGGACTGGAGGCGGCGTTCCAGGTGGAGGCACGCCTCGGCCCGCCGGAAGACCACGGCACGACCCGCGCCGGACACCGCCGCGTCGTGCCGATCATCGGCGGCCGGGTCAGCGGCCTGTTCGACGCCGACATCCTGCCCGGCGGCGCGGACTGGCAGCTGATCCGCCCCGACGGCGCCATCGAGATCGACACCCGCTACTCGGCGCGCACCGCGCACGGCACGCACATCTACCTCCGGACCTCCGGCATCCGCAGCGGAGCACCGGAGGTCCTGGAGGCCTTGTTGCGGGGAGATCCGGTTGATCCGTCCGAGTACTACTTCCGCCTCGTCGTGCGCCTGGAGACATCCGATCCTCTGCTCACCGAGCTGCAGCAGTCCATCTTCGTGGCGTCGGCGATCCGGGAAGCGAACAAGGTCCGCTACACCGCCTACCGCCTCACCTGATCAGGAAATCAGGTTCAGCCGAGGCGCCGGAGGAAAGACGACCGGCAGCGCTGCCATCGCACGATGAAAAGGTCCAGGCCGCCAACGGATCTCGCTCGGATCGACGGCGAGCCGGATCTCCGGCAGCGCATCGAGCAGCTGGTCGATCGCGTCCTGCACCACCAGATACGCCACCGACCGCGCCGGACACGCGTGCGGGCCCGCACCCCAGGACAGATGCGATCGATTCCCGGTGCGGTCCCCGCCAGCGATGTCCGGATCGTTGTTGCAGGCGGCCAGACTGATCACCACCGGCTGATGAGCCGGCAGCCAGGTGTTGTCGATCAGAATCGGCTGGCGCGGATAGCTCATGCAGAAGTTGGCCAGCGGCGGATCGGTGAACAGCACTTCGTCCAGCGCATCGCGAGTCGACAGGCTGCCGCCGAGGATGTCGCCGCCGAAACGCTCGTCGGTGATCATCAGCAACAGCGTGTTGGAGATCAGATTCTGCTGCGGCTCGATGCCCCCGCCGTAGAAGACGATCAGGTTGCGGAGCATCTCCTCGTCGGTGAGCTTGGCCGGATGATGCGCCAGATGCGAGGTGACATCGTCGCCGGGTGCGTTGCGGCGCAGCTGGACCTGTTCCATCAGCGCCTGAGCCATATGGTCCATCCCCCACGCCGCGTTGATCGTGTCGAATATCGCCGCCATCCCGGTGGCCACGCGCCGGCCCAAATCAGCCGAACAGCCCACCATGCGGTTCAGCACCTCGAAAGCCAGCGGGAAGGCGTATTGCGAGACCAGATCCGCCGAACCGGCTTCGCAGAATTCGTTGATCAGCGGGATGGCGATCTTCTCGACGGTGGTGTGCAGCTCGTGCAGGTCGACCCTGTCGAACGCGGCCGTGAACGCCTGCCGATACCGCGCATGAGCACTGCCCGCGCTGCGAATCACGTTCGGATACCAGCGCATGATCGGCAGCACCGGGCAATCCTCGGGAATGGTTCTCTCCCACGCCCGCGGGTCCGCCGGGAAATGGTCGGGATCGTTGAGGATCTGCAACGCGGTGTGATAGCCGATGACCAGCGTCGCCGGCACGCCGGGCGCCAGCTCGATCGGCACCATGGAGCCATAGCGACGGCGCATCGCTTCATAGGCGCGATGGGGGTCGGCGACGAATTCCGGTGTGTCCAGCACGATTCGGGGGCCGTCGGTGTCGAACGGGGTGCCGGCCTGATGAACAGGGCAGCCCGGGGCCGCAGGCAGGTCGGAAGGTGGGGTTGACAAAGGGGGTGACTCCAGAGAATGAACCAACAAGCGCGGCAGGGGATTCGCCGTCAGCCGACAGCGTCACCTCGTGCTTGGTGAGAATAGGGGCTGTGGCAGCCCTCCAGCTAGCGTTTTCGCAAAAGGGACAGGCGTCTTGTGAGCAGACGGCCCGCACCCTGCGGCAGCGCTATTCCATTGGTCTATCGACCACTTCGCGCGTGGCGGCAGCCACCTGGCTACACCCAGCGGGTCGGCCCCGCCGTGCGGCATCCCGCCGCAGCGACGGGTGCACCTACAAGCGAACGCCGTGGTCCGAATTTTTCGTGCAAACTCGGCCCGATGTGCGAGTTTTCGGGCTGTTGCGAAATTGGTTTCGGTGGTTCCGGCCGCGGAGCGGCCGGAACCACCGGGGGCGGGGCTGGGAGTGGT
>NZ_LZML01000200.1:0-26687 GCF_001665695.1 Nocardia sp. 852002-51101_SCH5132738
CCGTGTTCTTCGACCAGAACGCCGAGCTCGACGAGCTCGCGTGGTCCGAATTGTTCTGCCGACGCTTTGTATCCCAGCTTGATGTCCAAAGTCTCTGTCTCTCAGTTCATTCGAGCGAGTGCTACGCCTGTCGAATCATGCCTGTCGCATCATTCGGTGCGTGTTTCGCTGCGGTCCGCGCTCCACAGCGTGTGGTATTTGCCCGGCGCGTCGATGCGTTCGTAGGTGTGGGCGCCGAAGAAGTCACGCTGGGCCTGGGTGAGGGCGGCGGGCAGACGTCGCGCGCGCAGGGCGTCGTAGTAGAACAGCGAGGAAGCGAAGGCCGGCACCGGGATTCCCAGCAGGGTCGCGGTGGAGACCACGCGGCGCCAGCTGTCGACGGCCTGCTCGATGGCCTCACGGAAGTAGGGGGCCAGGATCAGGCTCGGCAGGTCCGGATTCTCCTCGTAGGCGTCTTTGATGCGGTTGAGGAAGCGGGCCCGGATGATGCAGCCCCCGCGCCAGATGGTGGCCAGGTCACCGGGGCGCAGGTTCCAGTCGTATTCGGTGCTGCCCGCCGCGATCTGGTCGAAGCCCTGAGCGTAGGCGACGATCTTGGAGGCATACAGCGCCCTGCGGATATCCTCCGTGAATTGCGCTGCGTCGGTGGGCTTTTCGGCGAGCGTTCCGGAGGCCAGGTCGTGTGCCGCCCGGCGTTGCGCGCGCGAGCCGGACAGTGCGCGGGCGAAGACGGCCTCGGCGATGCCGGTGACGGGCACGCCGAGATCGAGCGCGGACTTGACCGTCCAGCGGCCGGTGCCCTTCTGCTCGGCGGCGTCGACGATCACATCGACAAGTGGTTTGCCGGTCTTTGCGTCGGTCTGCTCGAGCACCTGCGCGGTGATCTCCACCAGGTAGGACTCCAGGTCGCCGGAGTTCCATTCGGTGAACACCTCGGCGATCTGCCCGGCGTCGAAGCCGAGAGCGTCGCGCAGCAGGTGGTAGGCCTCACCGATGAGTTGCATATCGGCGTACTCGATGCCGTTGTGCACCATCTTCACGAAGTGACCCGAGCCGTCGGGGCCGATGTGGGTGCAGCAGGGGACGCCGTCGACCTTCGCCGAAATCGACTCCAGCAACGGGCCCAGCGACTCGTAGGACTCCTTCGGCCCGCCCGGCATGATGGCCGGCCCGTTGAGCGCGCCCTCCTCACCGCCGGAGATGCCCGCGCCCACGAAGTTCAGTCCACGCGCCTTCATGGCCGCCTCGCGGCGGATGGTGTCGGTGTAGAGGGCGTTGCCGCCGTCGATGATGATGTCGCCGGGCTCCATGACGGCGGCCAGTTCCTCGATCACCGCATCGGTGGCCTCGCCCGCCTTGACCATGATCAGCACTCGCCGCGGCTTCTCCAACGCGCCGACGAATTCCTCGATGGTCTCGGTGCGGACGAACTCGCCCTCGTCCCCGTGCGCGTCGAGCAGCGCATCGGTCTTGGCGACGCTGCGATTGTGCAGGGCCACGGTGTAGCCGTTGCGGGCGAAGTTACGGGCGATGTTGCTGCCCATGACCGCAAGGCCGGTCACACCGATCTGAGCGAGTGCAGAAGAGGAAGTCATATTTCAAATCATTTCATCAGTAGTAGCGGTGGGACGGTCGGCCCCACCCGCCGCACGGACACGTCGGTAGCGCATCATCAGGGCGTTCGTGGAACTGTCCCAGGCCGGCGCTCGATCGGATTGCAGATCGTCGTGGATACCGGTCGCGAGCTTCTTGCCGAGCTCGACACCCCACTGGTCGAAGGAGTTCACTCCCCAGATCCAGCCCTGCACGAACACTTTGTGCTCGTACAACGCGATCAACTGCCCCAGAGTGTAAGGACTCAGGCGCGGCAGCAGGATGGTGTTACTCGGCCGACCGCCCGGGAACCACCGATGCGGGGGCCGCTCGCCCACGCTGTCGAGGTCGCCGAAAGCCAGAGCCCGGGTCTGGGCGAACAGGTTCGCCATCAGCAGATCGTGGTGCACCCGATAGGGGTGCGCGGGTTCGAGCACACCGATGAAGTCACTCGGCACCGGCGTCGTTCCCTGATGCAACATCTGGAAGAACGCGTGCTGCCCGTTCGTGCCCGGCGCACCCCACAGAATCGGCGCGGTATCGACACCGACCGGACGACCGTGCCGGTCGACGGACTTCCCGTTGCTCTCCATATCGAGCTGCTGCAGATACGCCGGCAGCAACGCGAGCCGCTGATCGTACGGCAGCACCGCGAAACCCTGTGCGCCGCAGAAGTTTCGATACCAGACACCGAGCAGGCCCAGCAGCACCGGCAGGTTCTCCTCGAACGCAGCCGTGTGGAAATGCCGATCCATGCTGTGGGCTCCGGCGAGGAAGTCGCGGAACCGTTCGGGGCCGATGGCGATCATCAGCGACAGCCCGATCGCCGACGGCAGCGAATACCGCCCACCGACCCAGTCCCAGAACTCGAACATGTTCGCCGGGTCGATCCCGAAGGCTGCCACCTGTTCGGCGTTGGTCGACACCGCGACGAAATGCCGGCCCACCGCCTCATTGCCGAGCCGATCCGCCAGCCACCCGCGGGCGGTACGGGCGTTGGTCAACGTCTCGACCGTGGTGAACGTCTTCGACGCGACGACGAACAACGTCGTCTCCGGGTCCAGGTCTCCCAGGACCCGGTCGATATCGTGACCGTCGACATTCGACACGAATCGCGCCTCGATCCCGTCCTGCGCGAATTCGCGCAGAGCGTGCCAGGCCATCGCCGGCCCCAGATCCGAGCCTCCGATACCGATGTTCACCACCGTCCGAACGCGACCGCCGGTCGCGCCACGCCACCGTCCCGACCGAACCGCATCGGCCAGATCACTCATCCGATCCAGCACCTCGTGCACCGAACCGACGACATCGACACCGTCGAGCACAACGGATTCGCTTGCGGGAGCGCGCAAAACGGTGTGCAGCACGGCGCGATCCTCGGTCGTATTGATCCGCGCGCCGGCGAACATCGCCTCGATCCTCGCGGCCAGGCCACGCTCGCGGGCCAAACGCATCAACAGGCCCGTGGTGCGATCGGTGACCAGGTTCTTCGAATAATCGAGCACCACACCGTCGTATTCGACCGACAACTCGGTTCCCCGCCGAGGATCGCGATCGAACAGCTCCCTCAGCGACGTTGCGGCCAGTTCCGCACGGTGGCTTGCCAATTCATGCCACACCGGCAAGGCCGACGGGCTCACCGGCACCCCCTCGCCGGCCGAGGGCTTCGGTGTGCGGTTCATCGGATACCTCGGAATCGTCGTGCACGAAATCGCGCAAGCTGCGCTCGGAATCATGCACCCGCATGCGCGAACAAGTCAACACCGTGCTCGACTACGATGCAGAACGCACGACGCATCGCCGATGCACCGACCAGAAGTTCCGGGAGGCACCGTTGCTCGCGAGCACCCGACGGCGCGAAATCATGCATCGGCTGGTCACCGACGGCTATGTCGAGGCCAAGACGCTCGCCGACGAACTCGGCGTCGACGCGTCGACGATCCGCCGCGACCTCGACGCGCTCGAACGAGCCGGTCAGGCACAACGCACCCACGGCGGCGCCCGCCCGGCTCCCGGAGCCACCGCGAAGCTGCCCTACGCCATGAAAGAAGGCGAACACCTGGAGCAGAAGGCCGCGATCGGCATCGCGGCCGCGGCGCGCGTGCGCGACGGCCAGACCGTCATCCTCGACAGCGGTTCCACGACCTACGAAATCGCCCGAGCTCTGCGCAATCACACCGATTTGACGGTGATCACCAACGATCTGCGCATCGCCAAATACATGGCCGAAACGCCGGGCGTGCGCCTGCTCGTCACCGGCGGCGAGCTGCTGGGTTCGGTCTTCACCCTCGTCGGCGAGCGCGCGATAGCGTTCCTGTCCGACTACACCGCAGACTGGGCCTTCCTCGGCGCCGACGCGGTCGATCTCGAAGCCGGCATCACCAATATGAACACCCTCGAAGTACCGCTCAAGCGCGCCATGATCGCCGCCGCCGCACAAGCTCTCGTCGTGGCCGACAGTTCGAAATTCGGCAGGCGCGCGCTGGCCAAAGTCGCCGGATTCGACGAAATCGGCGGCGCCATCACCGATTCCGATCTGGAGCCCGCCGTCTCGCGCCGGTTCGGCGAGCTGGTCATCCGCGCCGAAGCGGTTACCTCTCCTTCGCTTCATTGAGCGGCGTGGCACTTTTCGTTCGTGATGCGTAGCGCAGCAACATATTTCAGGCCATTGACCTGGACGGCCATCGACTGAACGGGCATCTGCACCATTCGCAGCGTAGGTGGCACCATTCCTCGGCCCGCCCCCTCTCGGCTGCTTCTTTCGACGGAAGTCAACCACTCCTCCGGGCACGAAACTCGCGCGCCAAATGCCTAGATGCGCATATCAACGTATACAGATAGAGGCTGCGGGACCTACACCAGCCAGGACGGTTGAATCCACTGTTCTGGAAGAAGTACGACCGGTGACGGTAGCTGGACAGGGCACCGACTCGAAGCCGTCGTTCCTGATCGGTTCACGCGCGAGTGCACCCGTCGCGACGTCCACAAGACGTGCGGCGGGTGCTTGCTGCTCACTGGGCAAGCATCCCGGCCATGTGCGCCACAACTTCTTCTGCGGTGAACGGATAAACGAGACCTGTCGGCCGCAGCGCACCTCGGCTCGCGGGCAAGCGGATACTGTGGCTGCGCCTGGCCGGCGTAGCAGACGACGACGCGGTCGTCGACCTCATGCCGGATGCGCTCAGCACCCAACTCGACGATGGCATCGCCTACTACTGCGGCCTCACGCAGTCGACGGTTGGCCTGCTGCCCGGTGCGGAGGAAAAACGGCAGCGCCTCGACGCCGCAGGCAATCTGCTGCTCGACGAAGCCCTCACCGGCGCGGTGCGCGAAGCTCATTACGCGGGCTTGGAAGACCGGGCGCTGGGATTCGTGGACGATTTCCTCGCCGCCGACCAGGTTCCGGCCTGACCAAAGGCGAAGCCGCACCCTCCCACTCGCCGGTCGTTACACCGATCCAGCGGGACGAGGGTGCCGACAGCGCCGCTACCGGATCGATCAGCCGGCGAACTCGGCCTATCCGCTGAGGCGGCGCGTCCCTTCGTCGGTAACGTCGACAAATTCGGCGTAGCCGCGAGTGTCGATGTGGTGTCCGTCGATGTCGACCTGAGCGCGGTATCCGGCGATGTATCCGAGGCCGACGCCGAAATGTCCAGGGGTGTCGTATGTTCCGACGACTGTGACCCGATCGCGTACACCCAGCCGGAAGCGGCGAGGCATGAGCATTTCATGCCTGCCGACGCTGTCGACCGTCGGTATGTCCTGATACTCGAGGACTTCGTAGAAGGTGCGATCGGTGGCGACTTCGTTGACGCGCCAGTCACCGTCGCCGGATAGGGTTCGGAACTGGACCAGATCGCCGACGCGGTCGCCGAGCATGCCCACTCGGCAGAACAACAGCTGAGCGTCGGCGGACAGTTCCACGACGTGATAGGTGAAGAAGTCGACCGGCGCCTTGTAACGCCACGGGAGCAGGCGATCGCGCAGAGCATAGGGACCCAAGCAACGTGCGTATTCGATGTTTCCCGCACCCGAAACGTCTACGCGGGCATCGGATGTCCGGATCCAGCCGGTGTATCGCCCGAGCAAGCTCAGGTGATCGTAGGGTCGTCCCCGCACGAACCAGGTTGCCCGCTCGGCGAGTGCGAACCGCAGGCGTGCGGTCATGCCGGGAATGTCGATGGCCACGAACAACTCCGGATAGCGTCCGCCGATGGTCAACTCGGCACCGAAACGCAGATCGTCCCCCGCAGAGCCGAAGGCGCAGTCATCGCGCAGAGACACCGTGCCGTAGTACGCCGCCGCCGCGGTGGAGATCGACACGGTCGCGGTGTCGCGTGGCGTCGTCGTCACGACATCGTCGACGTCGAACGCCCGCTGCCCCGGCATTCCCGCCATCACCATGACACTCAGATACTGATGCGGCGCAGCAAGATTGGGGATCATCACGCCATAGTGCGTCCACCCGTAGAAGCGATCTCCGGGCAGTGGAGACAGTGGATAGGAGCTGTCGAACCCCCGCCTCGACGATTCGGCGCCGCGCTCGGCGAAACCGAGGACGATACGACGAGTCGCAGCGAGAACGAGCCGGGTTCCCACTTCTCGCAGCCGCCGCACACGGAACCATCGCATGTCGAACCTCACCTCCATGATCCGGGCCTCTCGTCCGCCCCTGAGACGAACCCTAGATCAAAGTGGTTTGAAAATCGAACCGCATCAGGTGAATTTTTACGAAGCTCCAGCTTCTATCCGCTCAGGACGGTTCGAAAATCAGGGCAGACGATCCAGATCGTCGACGGGGCCGCGCTGAAAACTCTGCACGCCCAGGTGTGTGGCCCAGCTGCTCGACCACGCCTTGAGCGGGGCGAGCGCATACAGCAGTTCGATCCCGATCGGGGTCAGCCGATACTTCCCATCGGCCACGGTTTCGGCAACGCCGACCGACACCAGCTCGCGCAAACGGGTCGACAGCACACTGGAGGAGATGCCCGCAAGGCTGCGCCGCAGCTCTCGAAATCCGACCGGATCTCCGCGCAACTCCCACAGCACCGTGATCGCCCAACGGCGCCCCAGCAGGTCGAAGGCCGCCATCAATGGCTGGCCAGAGCTCGATCCCCGTACCGGCACACCCGGCCTGGGGGGCGTTGCTTCACTCACCGACCCACCCTACAGCGGTTCGAAATCCCGACCGATCGGACGGCTGATCGGCCAGGTGCATTCGGTGAGGGAGGACAGCCCGGGGCACGCCCTCCGGTCTTCACAAGCCCCCATCGAGGCGCGCCCGGTCGCGGTCCCCTCAGACGCCGGCGACGTGGACGAGTTGACCGACCAGGGCCGTGACCGCCATGGCGAGGCTGCCGCCGATGACGACGCGCAGCGCGGGGCGCAGAATGCCTGTCCCGGCGACCCGGGCACCGAGAACGCCCGCGACGGCCAGTCCCAGCACAGTCACCAGCACGATGAGCGCCAGCCGGGTGCCGCTGGACGGGGCGATCAAACCGAGTAGCGGGAGCAAACCACCGAGGAAGAAGCTTGCGGCCGAGGCCATCGCGGCTTGTGCCGGGCGGGCGGCGGTGATTTCGTTGTGCCCGAGCTCATCTCGCAGGTGGGCGGTGAGCGGGTCGTTGTCGTGCAGTGCGGCGGCGACCTGCGCGGCAAGTTCGGCGGGCAGTCCGCGGTCACGGTAGATGCCCGCCAGCTCGGTCAGTTCGGCTTCCGGATCGATGGCCAGTTCGTGTTCCTCTTTGGCCTGGTCGCCGCGTTCGACGTCGACTTGCGAACTGACCGAAACGTATTCGCCCGCAGCCATGGCCATCGACCCGGCCGCCAAGCCGGCCAGCCCCGCAGTGAGAACCGCGCCCGCGGAAGCGCCGCTGGCCGCCACGCCGACCATCAGGCTCGCGTTCGAGACCAGCCCGTCGTTGGCGCCCAGAACCGCGGCGCGCAACCAGCCCGCGTGCTCGCCGCGATGCCGTTCGGAATGCGGGCCGACCATCTGTAACGGAGTCATGATGCGAGTCCTTCGGGTTGCCGGGTCGATTCGGACGACCTCATTGCTGCGATCGTTCCTGTCCGCCTGGCCCCGCCGACAGAGCACAACGACACCGAAGAGATCACCCGAGACCGTGACCGGCGACACCCGCAGCGCACTCGCCCCGGACCGAGTCAGCGGCTGCGGGCCGGCCGGCGAACGTCGAAGATCGGGTTCCCGGGCAACAGATTCGCTACGGGTGACCGTGGCCGCCGCCGTGGGGAACATGCCCTCGTTCTCGGCCTCACCACCATGTCCCGGCGCCGGTGCTCGGACTCGCGTCGGCGGATCACCGGTCTCACGACAGCATGGCCGCCAGTTCTGCATGCAGATCCAGCAGATCCGGAATGTGCTCTGCGGGCCGACGGCCGAACCCGCATTCGGTGGCGATACCGAAGCCGTCGACGATTTCCCGGGCGCCGGCGATACGACGCAGGGCCCCGTCGCGGCCGTCGGTGGCGTGCACCAGTCCGAGGTACAGCCGGGTCTGCGGCGGCAAGTCCAGCCCGGCCAGCGGTGCGAAGTACTCGCGGTCGGCGCGCGAGCGCGGAACCGGCATATGCACCCAGTCGACCCGGCGCGGCAGCGCCGCCAGCACACCGGACAGCACCGCCACCATACGACCGGTGTCGGCGGGCTCGGCGAAGTGACGATGCCCGAAATCGCCGTAGCACAAGTGATATCCGAGTTCGACGTTTCCGGGCACGGCCGCGCCGAGGCGCACGAGCCGGGCGACGATCTCACTCAGCCGAGTGTCGTCGTCGGCGCCGAACCAGGACGGGAACACCCCCTCGAAGATGGCGAACTCGACCGGGCAATCCCACTGCACCGCAAGATCGGTGTGCGGGATCTCCGCGGCGATGCGGCCGAGTTCGGCGAGCAGAGCCGCCTCGTAGCGCTGTTCGAGAATGTCCTGCGGATCGCCGACGAAGGCGCCCACCACCGAGATCGGGGTGGGCAGGCAGACCTGGAACCGCACACCGGCATCGATGTCGCCGCGTTCGCGCAGCTTGCGGAACACGCTCCACGACTCGAGCGCTGCCTGCGCGTAACCCAGCTCACCGAAATCGATCGATGCGGGATCCACGCCCGGTTTGGGCCGCACCCGCTCACTGGGCCCGTATTCCGGGCTCGGCGGCGGCACCGTCTCCAGATCCGGATGCGCGCCCATGCGCGGCAACTGCCAGACCGTGAAGTTGTCCCGCTCGCCGGTCTCACCGTCGGGTATGCGGCTGAGCCACGGTCCGAGCCGGCGCGCGGCCGTATCGAATACGGCCTCCGCATTCGGCAGCGGCACACTTCCACACAGATGAACATCGCCTCGGGTCACCGCGAACTCCTCGTATTCCGGCCGCTGGGTCCGGGCGCGGAATTCGTGGACGCAGCGGCGGCTCGATCGACGCGACGAGAGTAGATCCAGTCGCCGTCCCCGCGATTCCCACACGCGGAAATGCGCTGCGTACCCGCGGTTGCCGAGCGGGTTCTGAGTAACCGTGCCTTGGTCGTAGAAGGCCATGACAAGCCGCTGTGGTCGCGGGAGACCGCGATGACGGGAACCGGTGAACGATCCCGCAGCTGTCGGCACAGATCCACGCCCGATAGGTCGAGCCCACTCGGTGGCAGACCGCTGCCACGCCCTTCACCCGCCTCGAAGGCCGTGCGCTGTATCGTCCGACTGGCGTGACACCACGACGTGGAGGAGCACCATGACAGGGGCGAAGGGCACCATCGGAGGCGGCCCCGCGTTCGAGGTGGAACCGGGGCAGCCGCCGAGCCACCGCGATACCGTGCGCTGGAGTGTCGTGATCGGCGCGCTGGGGGTGGTGTTCGGCGATATCGGGACGAGCCCGATCTACACCCTGCAAACCGTATTCGACCCGGGCGACCCCCATCCCGTACCGGTGAACAGCGACAACGTGTTCGGCGTGGTGTCGTTGGTGTTCTGGTCGGTGATGATCATCGTCACCGTCACCTACGTCCTGCTCGCCATGCGCGCCGACAACGACGGCGAGGGTGGCATCATGGCACTGATCACGCTGCTTCGCCGGTGGAGTTCACCGCGCGGGCGGAAGACGGCGATCGGCCTGGCCGCGCTCGGAATCTTCGGCGCCTCATTGTTTTTCGGTGACAGCATGATCACGCCGGCGATCTCGGTACTGTCGTCCGTCGAGGGCATCAAGGTCGTCGAGCCGGCCTTGAAAGACCTTGTCATCCCGGTGACGGTCGTGATCATCGTGGCGCTGTTCGTGGTGCAACGCCGCGGCACCGCCACGGTCGGACGGATGTTCGGCCCCATCATGGTGCTGTGGTTCCTCACCATCGGCACCTGCGGCATCGGCGGCATCGCGCACAATCCCCGCATCCTGCAGGCGCTGTCGCCCACGTACGCGCTGGGCTTTCTGGCCGGACACTTCGGTACCGCGTTCTTCGCGCTCGCCGCGATCGTGCTCGCGGTGACCGGCGCCGAGGCGCTCTACGCGGACATGGGACATTTCGGCCGCCGCTCCATCACCCGCGCTTGGCTGATCCTCGTCTTTCCCGCCTGCACACTCAGCTACCTGGGGCAGGGCGCACTCATCCTCGACGACGCCCGCAACATCAGCAGCCCCTTCTTCCTGTTGGCACCGGGCTGGGCACGACTGCCACTGGTGCTGCTGGCCACCGCCGCCACGGTCATCGCCTCACAAGCGGTGATCACCGGTGCGTATTCCGTTGCCTCCCAGGCCGCGCAACTGGGCTACCTGCCGCGGCTGCGCATCGCCCACACCTCCGAATCCACGATCGGCCAGATCTACGTCCCGTGGATCAACTGGTTGCTGATGGTCTCGGTACTCACCCTGGTCTTCGCCTTCCGCAGTTCGACCGCGCTGGCCTTCGCCTTCGGCATGGCCGTGACCGGAACCATCACCATCACCACCCTGCTGTTCTTCTACGTCGCGCGAAGCCGCTGGCATATCCCCCGCTGGATCCTCGCCGCGGGGGCACTCCCGCTGCTGACCGTCGATCTGCTGTTCGTCGCCGCCAATCTCACCAAGTTCGCGCACGGCGCCTGGCTGCCGCTGCTGATCGGCCTGACCGCATTCACGGTCATGACGACCTGGCAACGTGGCCGCCAGATCGTGACCGCCGAACGAATCCGGCGAGAGGGATCGCTGCGGAAATTCGTCGACGAACTCGCCGAAGGCACACCCGCCACGACGCGAGTCCCCGGCACCGCGATCTTCCTCAACCGCGGCAAGGAAACAGCTCCACTGGCCTTGCGCGCCAACGTCGAACACAACCACGTGCGCCACCACCACATCGTGATCCTGTCCATCCACACCGAACCCGTCCCCCGCATCGCCGACAACGAACGCATCGCCACCGACCCGCTGGGACCTCCCGACGACGGCATCACCCACGTCACCGCCCGCTACGGCTACATGGAAACCCCCGACGTTCCGCACGCGCTCGCACTCGTCGACCGACGAGACACCGAGGGCCCGCTCGACCTCGACCGCGCCTCCTATTTCCTGTCCACCATCGAACTCCGCCGCGGCACCGCCGCCACCATGGCCTCGTGGCGCAAGCGCCTGTTCATCGCCACCTCCTACATCACCGCCGACGCCGCCGACTACTTCGGCCTGCCACGCGACCGCACCATCATCATGGGCTCACAGATCGAGGTGTAAGCCACGAGATCCGGCACCGGACCCGCTAAGGATCCGTATGGATTGCCGGCCGGATCTTGCGGCGGGCGCGGAGGCGGCGGCATGGTGCGCGGTACCCGGCGTTCAGATAGCTGTCGGCGTCGCGTAGTCGCGGCCGGGACGCGGTCGGTGCAGAATTCGGATCAAATCATCGGTGTCGGCCTGCCAGGCGGGAGTGGGACATGAACGAAGACCTTTCGGCCGGCTCCACGTCGACGGGCGGCACGCTGCATCTGTCGCAGTTGGTGAAGGCTCCGGTGATCGCGAAATCCGGCGAGACGATCGGCCGGGTCGAAGACCTGATAGTTCGCCTCCCCGGTGGCGACGCCTACCCTCCGGTGACCGGAGCTGTGGTCGGGATGGGGGGTCGCAAGGTCTTCGTCTCGTCCGGCAGAATCCGTGACTTCACCGCGGACCGGATCCTGTTGGCGGTCAACAAGGTCGACCTGCGTGGTTTCGAACGCCGCGAGGGCGAGGTGTTGTTACGGGCCGACATCCTCGGTCATCGGCTGATCGACGTCTCGGCGGCGGAACTGGTGCGCGCCTACGATGTCGAACTCGACGACACCGGCTCCGGCTGGGTTCTGGCCCGCCTCGACACCCGCCGCCCCGCCCGGTTGTTCGGGCTGGTCAAAACCGGCGCCGGACATGCGTCCCGGGATTGGAAGGCGTTCGAACCGTTGATCGGTCATCCCGGTTCGATCACCGTGCGCCGTCTCAGTGGCCGGGTAGGCGCGTTGAAACCGGCGCAGATCGCCGACCTGCTCGAAGACGCCACCAAAAACGAGCAGGGCGAAATTCTCGACCGCGTGCACGACAACCCGGAGCTGGAAGCCGACGTCTTCGAAGAACTGGATCCCGACGAAGCCAGCCGGCTGCTGAAGGACATGCCCGACTCCGAGGTCGCCGCGCTGCTGGGCCGCATGCGCGCCGATGATGCCGCCGACGCCGTCACCGACCTACGTCAATCCCGGCGACGGCGGGTCCTGGACCTGATGCCCGCCGGGCAGCGCACCAAGGTGATCACCCTGATGGGGTTCAACCCCGACAGCGCCGGCGGCCTGATGACCGTCGACTTCGCCACCTGCGAATCGAATACGACTGCGGCACAAGCACTCTCGATCATCGCCACCGCGCACGGCCTGCAATCCGAGGCGCTGTTGAAAATCCATGTCCTCGACGAGGGACGGCTGGTGGGAGTGGTATCGGTGATCACCCTGTTGCAGAGCGAACCCGGCCGCGCCGTGTCGGAGGTGATGGATGCCGACCCGGTCCGGGTCACCGCGGACGCCGACCTGACCGATATCGCGTTGCTGATGGCCGACTACAACCTCTACGCGCTCCCGGTGATCGACGACACCGACCGCGTCCTCGGGGTGGTCACCGTCGACGACGTCCTGGAGGCCACGATCCCCGACGATTGGCGGCGCCGAGAACCCGCGCCCCGCCCGATCCGCGACACCGGCACGGTCGCCGACGCCACCGACCACGACCTACCGCTATGACCGACGCGCACGAAACCGACTCCGCCCCAGCACAACCCACGCCGACGCCTCGCCCGGCACCGCCCGCGAGCACCCCGCGGGCGCAACCACGCTCAGCGGTCCTGGACTCGGCGCACCTCGGCGATATCGAGGGCGCTCTCGGTCGCATCCGGCTCAGCGACAGCGACCACCCCCGCACCCTCCGCACACGCGCACTGACACTGCTGGCCATCGTCGGCCCCGGGCTGATCGTGATGGTCGGCGACAACGACGCCGGCGGCGTGGCCACCTACGCACAAGCCGGCCAGAACTACGGCTACAGCCTGCTCTGGGTGCTGTTGCTGCTGATACCGGTACTGATCGTGAATCAGGAAATGGTCGTCCGCCTCGGCGCGGTCACCGGCGTCGGGCACGCCCGGCTGATCAACGAACGCTTCGGCCGCGGCTGGGGCTGGTTCTCCGTCGGAGACCTGTTCATCCTCAACTTCCTGACCATCATCACCGAATTCATCGGTGTCACCCTCGCCGCGGACTACATCGGCATCTCCAAATACATCGTCGTCCCGACCGCCGCGGTCGCACTCGTGACGATCATGGCCAGCGGCAGCTTCCGGCGCTGGGAACGCGCGATGTTCGTCTTCATCGCCATCACCTTGCTGCAGATCCCCATGCTGCTGCTCTCACATCCCGAATGGGGTCGCGCGGCAACCGATTTCGTCGTCCCGGGCGTACGCGGCGGCGTCACCTCCGATGCGGTGCTGCTGATCATCGCCATCGTCGGCACCACCGTCGCGCCCTGGCAGTTGTTCTTCCAGCAATCCAACATCGTCGACAAACGCATCACCCCACGCTTCATCGGCTACGAACGCGCCGACACCACACTCGGCGCCTTCGTCGTCGTCATCGGCGCGGCGGCACTCATGATGACCGCCGACTACGCCGCCCGCACCACCGCAACCACCGGGCAGTTCACCGACGCCGGAGAAATCGCCCACCTACTCGGCGACATCGACCGGGCCCTCGGGGCGATCTTCGCGATCGTGCTCCTCGACGCCTCCATCATCGGCGCCGCCGCCGTCACCCTCGCCACCAGCTACGCCTTCGGCGACGTCTTCGGCATCAAACACTCCCTGCACCGGGGCTTCCGCGACGCCAAGCAGTTCTACCTGTCCTATATCGCCATGGTCACCCTCGCCGCGGCGATCGTCCTCATCCCGGGAGCTCCCCTCGGACTGATCACCACCGCGGTCCAAGCCCTCGCCGGTCTGCTGCTTCCCAGCGCCAGTGTCTTCCTGCTCCTGCTGTGCAACGACCCCCAAGTCCTCGGCCCCTGGGTCAACCGCACCTGGCTCAACGTCGTCGCCGGAATCATCGTCGCGGTCCTGCTCCTGCTTTCCGGAATCCTGATGGCCACCACCCTCTTCCCCGGCATCGACGTCGTGGCCACCGCCGGATGGCTCACCGGCGCGCTGGCCGTCCTCGCGATCCTCGCCACAGCGGGGCTCAGGTGGATTCAACGCCGCACGCCGGCGCCCGTCCCGGCAGCGGTCGCCGACCGCGCCGACCGAGATCACTGGCGCATGCCACCACTGACCCTGCTCGAACCCGTCACCTGGTCCGCGGGTACGAAACTCGGCATGCTCGCACTGCGCGCCTACCTGATCGTCGGCGCGATCCTGCTGGTGATCAAAGCCATCCAACTCGGCCGCGGCTGACATCGCCGCACGAGATGCCACCGGGAGGTTCGATGTGCATCGACGCGGCCACCATCGGCCCACGGGGTGCCCGGACCTGGAATCACGAGCGCCTGTGGACACCATGCCGGGGACGCCGGGCGACTCGTCCGCGCTGAATCATCCAGCCGATCGCCGCGAGCATCGCGACCACGATCACCATGACCACCCCGGTCCCGATCCACACCTGCATCGTGCTGTACACCGGAACATGCTCCGGCGCCGACGCGACCACACCCCACCCCGTCTCGAACCCACCCGCCAGATACCGAGCCACCCTGATCACCGGCCTTCCGCGCTTCGACAGCACACGCCAACCGATCCGCGACCGCCGCTCGCGCGGCCACCTTCACCACCATCCAAGCAATCATCGTCATCGACAGCCGTAAGGAACGCGCAAAGGTCTTTGCCCCCACCCGGGGCTTTCCGTCAACGGACCGGCACGACCTACGCCAGCCGAGCCGAAATCACGTGCTGGATGCGTGGGGTGTTCTCCGGGGCCGGTGTGCACGACAGTTCATCCGACTCCGTGCTCGCATCCAATGTCACGGTGCAGCGCCAGCCGCCGAACTCGGGGCGCAGGTCGACCGCCTGGACATGCACGCACTCCGGGGCATCGTCCATCCGGCCGCTCACATCGGCGGTCTCCAGCCGAATATCCCATCCACTCGCCTTCTCGACGCTCGTGACGACTGGGATGCGGGCGAATACGCGCCGGTGATAAATCACCCATTCCAACAGATATCCCAAGAGGCTCTCCGGGTCGTGACACATATGCGTCCACTCGATCACTTCGGACGGGCAAGGCCTCGGCCCGACCACGAAGCAGTCCACCAGTGCGTCGACCGTCTCGACCAGACAGCGCTCGCACGTGGCTGCCCACGCCTCGAGTCCGATCTCGGCCTCGCGCATCGAAGACGTGTGTCCCGCTGGTTTCATGGTCATCACCTCCGACCGGCGATAGCTGGTTCACGGGATCGGCCGTGCGGCGGACGCGACCATCTCGGAAGACGGAAACCTCTCTCAGCCGATACTTCATGAATACTCCGCGGACGCACCGGAGCAGACGGACCCGAATGCGGTAGCCATCGGTGTGCCGGAGAGAAGTGTGCCGGAGAGAAGAGGGAGAAGGTTCCTGGCGTTCCGTCGACCCGCGCCCCTACGGGAACGACGCCATCGCGGATGAAAATCAGCAGGTCACTTCGATGGTGAACGGAAAGGCATCGAGATGCCTCGCTGGAGCGATTTCCTCGAGCGGGCCATAGACACGGCAACCGACGGAGGGCCCGGTAGCACTCGCTGCCGCGGTCGGCGGACGGCGGGACCTCCGGCCCTGTCGGGAGTCCGGGGCCGTGGCCGATGCTGGCAGATATGTCGCACTCCCACGATCCGGAATTCGGCCCGACCGCGGAGACGACCCTGGATCTCGACGATGTCACCTTTCGCCGGCTCGGCCCCGGCGATGCGAGCGCTGTTCGCGACCTCCACGCGGCGCTCGACGAACACGACAGCTACTACCGATTCTTCGGGCCGCGGCCGAAACATCTGGACCATCTGGCCGCGGCGACAGCGAGCAACGATCCGGGTCACGGCGCGGTGGGCGCGTTTCTCGGACCTCGGCTCATCGGTGTCGCCAACTACATCGTCTCCCCCGGCACACACTGCGCCGAGGTGGCCATGGTCGTTGCGCATGAAGATCAGCAATCGGGCATCGGCACCGCCCTGCTCACGCGCCTCGCCGACGACGGCCGCCGCTGCGGTATCGACAGATTCGTCGCCGACGTCATGGCGACGAATTCCACCATGATGCAGCTGCTGAAGGACATCGACATCCCGATGTCGGCAGACTACGACAACGAAATCGTGCACGTCGTTCTTCAACTCTGAGGTGCGACACCGCATCGCCCGTGCAGCCGAGTGACCAAGGCCATGACCATTCGGGGTAGTGCTCCCCTGGCGATGAACCGACCGCGGGCGTGCACTGATCACCATGGCACACACGCTGTACGAGAATCACTGCACTCTGACCCGCGGCGAGCTGGCCGCCGAATTGCGTCACATCGCCGATCGGCTCGACGCCGGAACCGATCTGACCTACGGGATCGGCAACTCGGAAATCACCGTCCCGGTCCCGCGACAGGTGCATCGCGAGCTGGAGATCGACAGCGCCGTCGACGGCGATCTCACCCTCGATTTCGCCTTCCACTGGGCGCCGACACGCAGGAAGTGAGGCCGGCCCATGAGTACTGCCACGATCACCGTGATCATCGTCGCCGTCGTCGTACTCGTCGCGATCGTCGCGGCGCTGTCGATCCGGGTGGTGAACCAGTATCAGCGCGGCGTGCTGTTCCGGCTCGGCCGGCTCATCGCCGTGCGCGAACCGGGTCTGCGGTTCATCATTCCGGTGGTCGACCGGCTGCGCCTGGTCTCCATGCGCATCGTGACACTGCCGATCCAGTCGCAGGGCATCATCACCCGCGACAACGTCAGTGTCGACATCTCGGCTGTCGCCTACTTCCGGGTGATCGACGCCGCGAAATCGGTGATCGTCATCGAGAACGTCGCCGCGGCGATCGATCAGATCGCACAGACCACCCTGCGCAAGGTGGTGGGTCAGCACACCCTCGACCAAGCGCTCGCCGAGACCGACGTGATCAATGCCGACATCCGCCAGATCCTCGACGCGACGACGGTGGAGTGGGGCGTCGAGGTCACCCTGGTCGAACTGAAAGACATCCAACTTCCCGACGGCATGCAGCGGGCGATGGCCCGCCAGGCTGAAGCCGAGCGCGAAAAGCGCGCGAAAATCATTGCCGCCGAGGGCGAATCGCTGGCCGCCGCCTCACTGGGCGAGGCTTCCGACACCATGGTCGCGCACCCGCTGGCACTGCAGCTGCGCAACTTGCAAACCCTGATCGAACTGGGCGTCGACAAGAACACCACCGTCGTGTTCCCGGCACCGCTGATGAGTGCGATCGGCGACATCAGCAGCTTCTTCGCCCGCGAAGCCGGTGCGGCCGAAGCACTTCACCCACTCACCCACCACGGCCGGCTCAACGGCGCGACGAGCGAGCGCACACGCGCCGGCACCACGGGCGCCGACCAGGACCGATAACGCGGCGAGGACTTCCGTCACTCGGGGGTGAAGACTCGCTGCCCTAGGAGTGCGCGGCCTGCCACGCTGAGATCGAGGGATAGGAACAGGTACCCACCACACAGCCGAGGAGTGATCATGAACCTGCTTCCCGCCCACCGCCCCGGATCGCTGCTACCCGACTTCACCGATTGGTGGAATGCGTTCACTCCCGGCTTGGCGCCGATGTTCGGCAGTCATCTCCTGCGGGTGGAGGAGTCCGTCGACGACGGCCACTATGTGGTGCGTACCGAGATTCCCGGCATCGACCCGGCGAAGGACGTCGAAGTGTCCGTGCATGGCGGGTTGCTCACCATCAAGGCCGAGCGCAGCGAATCCCACGAGGAGAAGGGACGCTCGGAGTTCAGCTACGGCTCCTTCGAACGCACCGTCTCGCTTCCCGAGGGAGCACAGGACGAGGGCATCGACGCGACATATGCCAAGGGCATCCTCACGGTCACCGTTCCGATGGGCGAGCCGAAGGAGAAGGTGACGAAGGTCGACGTGAAGTCCGGCGACTGACCGGGCACCGGCCACCGACTCCCGGAAGGGACATCGACTCATGACCGAGGAAACGCGCGGGGCGCGATCACCTGCTCCGATCGTAGTGGCGACCGATGGGTCCGCCGTGTCGCAGCAGGCCGTCGCGTGGGCCGCAGCCGACGCGGCACTGCACGGATGTCCGCTGCACGTGCTCGCCTCCGTGGCGTTTCAAGGGGCGTACGGGCCGGTGCCGTATGTGACGGCGGAGGCCGTCGAGCAGATGCAGGACGACGGCGAGCGCGTCGCCGACGAGGCGGTGCGCATCGCCCGAGCGGCGGTCGCACCCGATGCGCTGACGATCGGCCGGGAGGTGACCTTCGATCCGATCATCCCCTGCCTGATCATGCGATCGCGGACCGCGCGGACTCTCGTGGTGGGCAGCCGGGGGCGCGGTGCCTTTCACCGGGCTTTCCTCGGTTCGGTGAGTTCGGCGATGGTTCACTACGCCCACTGTCCCGTGGCTGTGGTGCGGACGTCGGCGAGCCTCGACCCGATCTCCGCCCGCCGGCCCGTTCTGGTCGGTACGGACGGCAGTGACAACAGCGTGCCGGCGGTGGCGATCGCGTTCGAAGAGGCCGAGCTACGCGGTGTCGGGGTCACCGCGCTGCGGTGCTGGAACGACTCGACCGGTGGCGAACTGTCCACCGGTGCGTGGGAACAGGCACGCGAGAAGGAATTCGCTCTGTTGACGGAAAGCCTTGCCGCACATCGGGATCGCCATCCCGAGGTCGCGGTGCACAGCATCGCCATCCCCGAGAAGCCCGCCCGCGCCCTGCTCGCCGAGGCCGAGCACGCACAGCTGGTGGTCGTCGGCAGTCACGGTCGCGGCGGATTCGCCGGAATGCTGCTCGGCTCCACCAGCCGGGCGGTGGTGCAGTCGGCCGAATGCCCGGTCATCGTCGCGCGCCCGAGGGCCTAGACGGTCGAACTCCTCCGGGCATCACGCGCTGCGCTCCGGAACCGCGGTGCCTCCGCCGTACGCACCGCGCACGACGACGGCCGCGTCGTTGCTCGTCGTGTCGGTGCTCGCGTCCGGATACCGCAGCACCTGATCCGGTCTGCTGCCCGAGCGATACACCGTGACACCCTTGTTTCCCGCCCGCCAGGCGCGCGTGAAGACTGCTTCGACATCGGCGACGGACGAGTCGGGCGCCATGTTGACGGTCTTGGCGACCGCCGCGTCGGTGTGGCGCTGCACCGCGGTCTGCATCCGCACATGCCAGATCGGCGCGATCTGCTGCGCCGTACGGAACAGGCGACGGAGATCGGCGGGAAGGTTCGCGCCCGCGATACCCGTCGCGGCGACCTCGGCCGCCACCGCCTCCGACCACACTCCGCGTTCGATGGCGGCCTGCTCGAAAAGCGGTTCCACACAATCGAATTGCCGGCCGATGAGATGGCGTGTGTATGCCAGGGCGAACAGCGGCTCGATCCCCGCGCTCACCCCGGCGATGAGGGATATGGTTCCGGTCGGCGCGATGGACGTGACCTGAGCGTTGCGCACCGGCGGCGCGTTCTGCCGGGCCGGGATGCTCCGCGCGAACAGCGGGAACGCCCCGCGCTCGGCGGCGAGTTCCCGGGACGCGGTCCGCGCCCACCGCGCGATCCGCGACATCAAGCGATCGGTGAAACCCACCGCTTCCGCGCTGTCGTACGGAAGGCCCAGTGCGGCAAGGGTTTCCGCCAGCCCCATGATGCCGAGGCCGATTTTTCGGGTGGCGCGTGCGGCGGCCCCGAGTTCGGGCACGGGATACTCCGCGACGTCGATGACATCGTCGAGAAAGCGCACACCCTCGCGCACGACGCGTGCGAGGCGTTGCTCGTCGATGTGGTCGCCGTCGAGGAGCCGGGGCAGGCAGATCGATCCGAGATTGCAGGATTCGTACGGTAGGAGCGGGACCTCGCCGCACGGGTTGGTGGCTTCCAGCGGCCCCAGGTCGGGAAGCGGATCGGCCCGGGCGACGGCATCCAGGAACAGGACACCCGGCTCTCCGGTGCGCCAGGCCTGTTCGGCGATGTCGGCCAGCAGACCCCGCGCGGACACCTCCTGCACGGTCGCGCCGGTGTGGGGGTCGATCAGGCGGTGACCGCGGTCCTCGGCGGCCGCGCGCATGAACTCGTCGGTCACCGCCACCGACAGGTTGAAGGTCGAGAGCACGGTCGTGTCGGTCTTCGCGTGCACGAACTCCCGGATATCCGGGTGCCGGACGTGCAGCACCGCCATATTGGCGGCCCGGCGCCGCCCGCCCAGACGGATCACCCGGGCCGCCGCATCGAACAGCTCGATGAACGAGACCGGACCGCTCGCCGACCCTCCGGTCGATATGCGCGAGCCGCGGGGGCGCAGATGCGAGAACGCGAATCCCGTTCCGGCGCCCTCGCGATGCAGGAGTGCGGCGGTGCGCAGCGTGGTGAAGATGGAATCGAGCGAATCGTCCAGTGGCAGAACGAAGCAGCCGGAGAGCACACCGTCACCGGTGCCGGCATTCATCAAGGTCGGCGAATTCGGAAGAAACTCGCGGCTGCGCAACAGCGCCGCGAACCGCCGCGCCCAGTATTCGCTGCTGCCGGCCCGGTAGGCGTCCTCCGCACCGGCGACGAACCGGGCGACCCGATCCATCATCCGGCCCGGCGACTCGCAGATCCTGCCCTCGGCATCGCGCCGCAGGTACCGTTCGGCGACCGTCGCCAGGGCCGCCGGTGACAATCCGAGATCGTCGACGACGCCGGTATCTTCAGGCATGGCGCACTGCTGTCAGGTGCCCGCGTAGACGCCTTCGACGAATTTCGCGATCTCGTCGTCGCTGAGGTGGCGTGCGATATCCGCCTCGCTGATCATGCCGACCAGCCGCTTGTTCTCGATGACCGGTAGGCGCTTGATCCGGCGCTCTTCCAATTCGTGCAGAACGTCGTGAACATCCGTATCGGCGTCCACCCACCGTGGCGTCCCTTCACACAGCGAGGCGCAGGTCGCCGTCGCCGGATCACCGCCGGTCGCAAGGCATTTCACCACGATGTCGCGGTCGGTGATGATTCCGCACAGCCGCTCGTTCTCATCGCTGACCGGTAGAACTCCGACGTCGAGCCGGCGCATGAGCCGGGCAGCGTGCTCGACGGTATCGGTCCGTGACACCCACGCGGCACCCTCGTGCATGATCTGCTTGGCTGTGGTCATCGTTTTCTCCTTTCGAGTATGGGCAGTTCTCCACCCTCCACCGATGCACGGAAGGCCGGAAGAGAACAAAGTCCCGATGAGCACGCGAGGTGGGATCGACGACAATGCCCGCCGGTGTCACGACACGACGGGCATTGCGGTTATTTGGTTATGCCTGTTCGAGGACGGGCCTGCGTCGATCATGCACCACCGAGAATCCGACGTTTCACGTCTCGTGGTGGCTCGGCCCGAATCTGCTGACCGAACCACCGTCTCGAGCAAACACCGAGCGTGCCCGGCACCGTCAAGGATTCCATCGAGAGCACCGGGCGGGAAGTGCCGAAAGTCCCACGAACCTCTCTCTGCCGGCGTGCACCGTCCCTGGCGGCCGGCCGGTTCAGGGCAACGGAGCGGTCCAGGTGATGCGGGTGCCCGGCCCGCGGGGACCTGGCCGGGTGGCGGGCCCGTAGTCGAAACTGCCGCCGGCGTCGCGGGCGCGGTCGGCGAGGTTGGCCAGACCGCTGGCGGTGAGGTCGGTATCGGCCGGAATGCCGATGCCGTTGTCCTCGACGGTGATGGTGAGTGCGTCGTCGACGGTGACGTCGAGGGCTAGGGTGTCAGCGTCGGCGTGGCGGACGGTGTTGCTGACGGCTTCGGCGACAACGGCTTCGGCGTGATCGGCCAACTCGGGCGGTACCGCGTCGAGCGGACCGGTGAATCCGGTGGTGACGTGCAGCCCCGCGGGCTGGGCGTGGCCGCGGACGATGTCGGTGATGCGCTGGCGTAGCCGGGTGGGGCCGGTGTCGGCGTGGAGTTCGTAGATGCTGCCACGGATGTCGGTGATGACCTGCTGCAGTTCGTCGACGGCGTCGGACAGGCGCTGCTGGACGTCGGGACGGTGGCTGTAGCCGACGGCGCCTTGGAGGGAGAGTCCGATCGCGAAGACCCGTTGGATGACATGATCGTGCAGGTCGCGCGCGATGCGGTCGCGGTCGGCTAATACGTCGAGCTCCCGGACGCGCTGCTGCATCCGAGCCGCATCCAACGCCAATGCCGCCTGCCCGGTGAATCCTTTACACAGTTCGGCGACCTCAACGGAATAGGCCGGCTGCTCTGCGGAGCGGGCGCAGACCAGCACGCCGAGTGCGGTGGCGCCGGTGTGCAGGGGTAGCAGCAGGACCGGTCCGTCTCCGAACAACGCGCTGTCGCTGCGGTCGATGCGGGGACTGCTGGTCGTTTTGCCGTCGCGGAAGACCTCGGAGATGCTGTCGGTGACCGGGATTCGCCGGTCGAGTCGAGTGTCCGGTCCGGCCCAGTGGGTGATGTGCAGTTCGGTGACTTCCTCGGCGGGAACGTCCGGGTCGACGCTGATAGCGATCCAGGCCCGCTCGGAGCAGGTCAATTCCCGCGCTCGCTCGACAACGTGGCCCAGCACGGTGTCGGGATGGGCGGCGGCGAGGAATTCGGTGGTCAACTCCGAGGTCGCGGCGATCCACCGATGGCGAAGCTGCGCGGATCCGAACAGCCGCGCATTGTCGACGGCGATGCCGGCGGCGGACCCGAGAGCGCTGAGGACGACCTCGTCGTCGGCGGTGAACGGCTGGCCGTTGGTCTTCTCGGCCAAATAGAGGCTGCCGAAATTCTCGCCGCGGATGCGGAGCGGCACACCGAGGAAGCTGTGCATCGGTGGATGATGCTCGGGAAATCCCACCGATTCCGGATGCCGGGCGAGGTCGTCGAGACGCAGCGCTTTCGGGTCGGTGAGCGTGACTCCCAGCACTCCGCGCCCGCGTGGCAGGTGCCCGATCCGGGCGACGGTCTCGGCGTCGATGCCTTCGTGCACGAATCGGGCCAGTGTGCCGTCGGCGCCCAGCACACCGACCGCGCCGTAGCGGGCGCCGACCAGCCCCTTGGCGGCGTGCACGATCGCACGCAGGGTGTCGTCGAGATTCAGGTCGGCGGTGACGGCCAGCATGGCCTCGACCAGGTTGTCGGTCTGGTCGCGGGCACTGATGACGTCCTCGACCCGGTCGCGCAGCTCGGACAGAACCGTGTGCAGTTGCAGCTGCGACAGCGCGTCACGCGCCGCGACACTGCCCACGATCGCGCGCTCGCTCCCGTTGTTGTCAGACGGCCCGCCGCCCATGGCGGCCACCTCCCTCGCAGACACCCGCGTGACCCTGTACCCGAAGTCGAAACGCCTATGCTCCATACCGGTGCGCTACCTGTAGCGTAAACCGATCCGAGGGCTCTCGAGGCGCCGGGCGATCACTGTTGTAATGAGGGCGCTACGGCATGTGGAGTGTCCGGTTCATCGTCGGTGAGGGTGAAGTAGTTTTCCTCTTCCTGCAGGAAGTGCAGGTGCAGCAGAGCGTGCAGGCCGTAGAGGCAGGCGAGCAGATCGTCGACCTGGTCCGCGGCGATGTGACCGGTGGAGCGGGCCAGTTGGAGATGAGTGCCGATGCGAGTGGTCAGTCGCTGGATCTCCGCGTGGGTGCGGCTCATCGTGGCCGTGGCTTCGCTGCTGCCCAGTGGCCCGGCCAGCTTCGGATACAGCTGGGTCTCCTCGGCTGTTTCGTGCGGTAGCAGCCGGTCGACCAGAAATGTGTAGGCCTCCTCGACCGCGGCCAGCGCCGTGCGGTCGGAGCGCTGGGCGAGCCGGTCGGCGGAGGTCCGCAGCAGGCTGAGCGTGTCGCGCAGTTCGTCGTGCTCACCGGCGAAGCGATGCAGCAGCCGGCCGGTGTCGGCAGGCAGCTGGGCGCGGGCGGCGGGACTACCGCGAAGCGCGCGCAGCGCGTTGACGATGACCGCGACATCGATGGCTTCCTGAAGCAGCGCGCCGGCCGCCGGCGGGAGCCACCCCAGCGCCGCGATGACCATGGCCACCAGCGACATGCCCATGCCGGCCACAGCGCTTTGCACCGCGATGCGGCGTGACCAGCGCGCGGTGTCCATCGCGTCGGCGAGCCGGTCGAGGCGGTCGGTGGCCAGCACGATATCGGCGGCTTCCGACGAGGCGGTCGAGCCGCGCGCTCCCATGGCGACTCCGACGGTGGCCGCGGCCAGCGCCGGGGCGTCGTTGACGCCATCGCCGACCATCACCGTGGGCGCGGCCTCGCGTTCACGTTGTACCGCATGCACTTTGTCGGCGGGGCTCTGACCGGCGTAGACCTCGTCGAGTCCCAGGACGGTACCCACCTCACGGGCGGGCTCGGGCCGATCACCGGTCAGCATCACCAGCCGGTTCAACCCGGCCTGCCGCAGGCGTCGCACCGTGCGCGGCGCGTGGCGGCGCAGCGGGTCGCGCAGCAGTATCGCGGCGGTGAGCCGGTCGTCGACGGTGATCCACGCGATCGCCGCCGAGTCCAGACTCGCCTGGTTGACCACCGCGCGCGCCCAGTCGGCGGTAGTGGCGGTATCGGGTAGTTTCCCGACCTCGATGCGGTGACCGTCGACGACACCGCGCACTCCGCGCCCGGCCTGCTCGGTGACATCCGAGGGCAACGACAGCACCAGATTACGGGCCAGCGCCTCGGTGACGATCGCTTCGGCCAGCACATGCGGTGACAGTTGGTCGAGGGAGGCGGCGAGCCGCATCGCCTCGGCGGAGTCGGCGCCCGGGACCGCGACCACCGCGGTGACCACCGGCCTGCCGGCAGTGAGGGTGCCGGTCTTGTCCATCACCAAAGTTGTTGCGTGCCCGAGGTTTTCCAACGCGCCGCCGCTGCGGATGATCACCCCGTGCCGCGAGGCACGCGACAACCCCGACACGATCGCCACCGGCGCGGCCAACAGCAACGGACACGGCGTCGCCACCACCAGCACCGCTACCGCCCGGACCAGCGAGCCACTGAACACCCAGGCGCCCGCCGCCACGAGCAGCGTCAGCGGAAGGAACCACGCCGCATAGCGGTCGGCCAGCCGGACGACCGGCGCGTTCTCCGCACCGGCTTCCTGGGCCAGTCGCACGATCCCGGCGTAGGTACTGGCCTCGGCAGTGGCGGTGGCACGCAGTTCGAAGGTCGCGCCCGCGTTGACCACCCCGGAGCGCACCGGCTCCCCGATCTCGCGTTCGACCTGCAGCGGCTCCCCGGTCAGCACCGACTCGTCGAGGACAGCGGCGGGACCGATGATCCGCCCGTCGACCGGGACCACCTCACCGGCCGCGACGACCACGACGTCGTCGACGGCTATGTCGTCGAGCGCGACCGTGGTGACCTCACCCCCGACGCGGCGACGTGCAGACCGTGGTGCGTGCTCGAGCAGCGCCCGCAAATCGTGGGAGGCCCGCCGTTCCGCGGCGGCATCCAGGGTGCGGCCGGTGGCCAGCATCACCGCGATCAACGCACCCGCCAGATACTCGCCCACCACGAGCGTGCCGACCAGCGAGAGCACCGCGATCAGATCGACCCCCGCGCGTCCCTTCACCACGGTGGCCACCATCCACCACACCGCCGGCACGATCGCCACCACGGTCGCCGCGATCCAGAACCCGTCCGCCACCCCGGAAGACCCTGCGGCCCAAGCGATCAGCCCACCGAACAGTGCGACAGCCACCACCACCAGCAGTGCCGGCTCGACCCACCGCCGAACCCGACCTGCCCAGCTGGCTGTCGCGGAGTCCTGGGCAACCATCGGCGTCTCCTCTCCCGGGTGGTCGTCCTCGTCGACCTCCCTGCGCGCACACTGCTCGGCCGGCACCTGCGCACGCGCTTCTTCGCGCAGGCTCGCCGCATCTCAACGATCGAGCATCGACGCGGGCACGGAGCAGAGGACGAGGAATCCCGGCAACGGGTACAACGTCACAGAACGGACAGCCGTTGCCAGGCACGGGCGGTCAGCGCAGATAGGACATGACGGTCATCATTCCGGCTTCCTGGTGGTAGGCGTTGTGGCAGTGCAGCATCCATTGGCCAGGGTTGGTGGTGTCGAGATCGGCTTCTATCGTTTGCATGGAGCCGACGATGACGGTGTCCTTGCGTGGCCCGTTTCCCGCCGCGGTGCGGAGTTGGAATGTATGGCCGTGTAAGTGCATCGGATGAAACATCGTGGTCCGATTGGTGAATCGCAGCCGGATCCGCTGACCCGCGGTCACGTCGAGGGGTGCGCGGTGGTCATAGGTTCGGCCGTTGAGGGTCCAGATGTATCCGCGATTGTCGGCGCCGAGCGCGACGTCGAGAGTGTGGTCGGGATCTTTCCGCGGTAGCCGGGCGCTGTCGGTGGCGGTGAGCCGGTCCGCGGTCAGCGGAGGGTCAAGTCCAAGCGGGTGGTGTATCGGGGTGATTTCCGCGTGATCCTGTTCGATCAGGCGGTCAGTGCGGGGGTGG